>CAYLVN010000005.1:19758-24010 GCA_964387115.1 uncultured Fibrobacter sp. | reverse complement strand
GTACGCATCGCCCTGCGGGGAAAAAAGAAGAGAGGCGTCCCGCGCCGAAACCCGGTACCGATGCTTTAAAGGAAAAATTCGGAAAAGGGAAAGATGAAAGCGGGAAACTAAAGACCTATAAGCCAAAATTCAATATCAGGCAGATTATGAAGTGAGAAGCTTGAATTCAGATGGCATAAAAGAGGAGTATCCCTGTGAACAAAAAAAAGTGTGATTTGTGATCTTCGTCACATCCCTGATTTTTATTTGACATTATATTTATAATTGTCCAGCCTGAATCACCCGCCTGGGATAATTCCTGTAGAGCTGAAACAAGATAAAGACCCATCTTCACCCAAATCAGCGCAAGAATGGGCAGAAAAGAGCTGCGGGCAACCTGTGGCTCTTTTTTTTTATTAATTCCTAACATAAAACTGTTTGATACTCCATTAAAACTGCTCTAATTATTAGAACGGAATTCTACCTTTTACACTTGCCTGTACCAACGATTTGTGCTTATCTTAATAACATAACTGCATGTGTCAGGGAAAATCCTGCAAAGATTTAAACAAGATGACAAATGGAAAATCAGCTTTCGATTTATGATTATTCCGATTACCGGCTCTTTTTGCGTGATATTTACAACAGACGCAAAGAAACGGATAAGAAGTTCTCTCATCGTTTTATCGCTGCTCATGTCGGGGCATCCTCGTCGGGCTGGTTTTCAGACATCATTAATAATCGTATCAATCTGACAGGGCAGTATTTAACCGCTCTCTGCAAATTGCTCCATTTGAGTGCACGGGAAAGCGATTTTTTTGAGGTGCTCGTTGATTACTGTCAATCCGGTGCATTAGCTGAAAAGAACAGATATATGCAGAAAATACTCTCTTTTAAGGAGATTAACCCGGCTCTGGTGCAAAAAGAGCATTTTGAGTTTTACAGTAAATGGTACATATCGGCAATCAGGGAGTTATTGCTGTTGTATAATTTTAAAGGTGATTATCATGAGCTTGCCCGCAAACTTGATCCCCCAATCAAACCTGCTCAGGCAAGGCAGGCAATTGTGGTGCTTTTGTCTATAGGATTTATCAAGCAGAACAGAGAAGGATTTTATAAGCCTGTTGAGCGGAACATCTCCAAGAGCACCGCATTCCGGTCTCTTTACTGGGCAAATTTCGTGACTTCAATGATGAATCTGGCTATAGAGTCTATAGACAGACACAGTTCGGATGTAAGAGACATATCATCAGTTACGGTCAACCTGTCACCTGAAGGTTTTAAGACTGCAAAGGCGGAGATTGATGCATTAAGAAAAAGGCTGCTGGCGCTTTCGGGAATGGAAACAAAACAGTTTGCCACTTATCAGTGTAATTTTCAGCTTTTTCCGTTAACTCAGCCGGTAAGGGAAAAGGAATGAACATGGAAACATCAAAATATCTGATTACCATACTTATTATCAGTTTGATGGCTTCTATCCTGAAGTGCACTAATAATATAGCCGGCTCCGAAGTGACAAACGAGAAGGCTTTTGTTTATATGCCTGGGGGGAAGAGTCCAGCGGTTGCGGCGAAGATCGCGGTTGTTCCGGTAGATTACATTCCTGATAACCAGAACAGCGACATTTATGAAACTGAAACTGATGGAAAGGGTTCCTATACCATTGATGGAATCCCAACTGGCTTCTATAACATTATAGCTCAGAAAGATTCACTTTCCTCTTATCAGGACTCGGTTTTTCTTGGTTCGGCTGATGATCTGCGCAATGACACACTTGATTTTTCCGGAAGCCTGAGTGCCAGAATAGTGATGCAGCCAAATCATGACCCGCAATCTGCTGTTATTCAGGTTCTGGGTACAACGAACTACTTCTCAAATGTGGATAATTCAGGATGGTTTACACTGAAAAACCAGCCGGCCGGTTCATATCAGTTGCGTATTGTAACCACAGAGCCGCAGTATACACCTACTTTTGAAAATGTTGTAATTCGTGCAGGTAAATCTGATACTCTGCAGGAACCCATACACCTGATCTATACAGGAATTCCGGTTGTCAGCGGCCTCAGGGCAGTTTATAACCCCGTTTCATCTGTGATCAGCTTAAGCTGGAATCCAGTAAATTATCACAATTTTGGAAGATACCTGGTTTACTGTGGTATAACAGGTTTTGCAGAACCACTGGACATTATTGCATCAACTGAAAACACCGTATTTTATGATACTCTCTCACGACTCGGGATTGATACTGCCAACACACCACTGATTGGATTACGCTACCAGGTTGCGGTCGAAACCGGGTCACTTGTGGAGGGAGAAAAATCCAACGCGGAAGAAGTGACGGTTGTTTTCACCCGAAAAGCCGGTATTCTCCTGACTGTTGATACTTTGACATTTACTCCCGGAAGTGCCTTTAAACTCAATATAAAAACCGATTCATCTCTGGGTGAAGTTTCCAGTTATAGCTACCGGTTAAGAGGAGATGAGGATTTCAAGGAGATTTCCGGTCATGAGACAACTATTGTTATCGATGCGCCGGCAGATTCGGTTTTCAATGGATTGTATTGCATTGTGAAAGTAACCAATTCAGAAGGGATAAATGTATTTGATACTCTTATTCTCCAGTCCCGTATGAAATGGGAACAAACTGCGTCGCCATTTGACGATACGGAAATCGGCTACTATTCCCTGGTTTTTAATGGCAAGCTTCTGGTTTTTACACAGAGTGGTGCACAGAATGCAGTTGCTCTGTGGAGCAGTGAAAATGGAACTGACTGGCAGAAAAAAAGCGATTCACTACCGTACAGGAGGTTGACAAAACCTCCCCTTGTTTTCGATAATCGGATTATAGTTATGGAACGTGACAGCGCCTTAGCTTCCGCTGTTATCTGGTCTTCCATAGATGGACTAAACTGGAATTCTAAGCAGATGGATTCTCTGCCCAATGCAGGATTTAGCACCGATTATGAAGTGTGGTGCACCGATGGAGATCGGATTGACATTATCAACTATTTCCCTGATTGCTTGAAAAGTAATAAATGTAAAGGTGTTCCAAACAGCTGGTCCAGCCTTGATGGAAGGAGATGGGAGAGTTCTTCCGTAAAAGGCTCTCTGTTTCCAGACTGGCTGGATACACCAAATAAATATTTCACCGCATTCCGGATGAATGGGAGTCTTTATATTGGTGGAGCCTGGCGTACGCTTTATCTTACTTCTCCGGCTTCTGCAGCTTACTATTTCAAGGTCTGGAATCAGGTTGAATCCGATCCTCTGAAACTCCCATTCCCCGTTCCCCGGGACCAGGCAACAGTCGGGACCTGCAATCCTGTAACAGTAATCTTCAGGGGATCTCTATTCATGAGTGCTCAAATCAACATGGAATCATCGACCGAAATTTCTAACAATACCAGTTATCTTTGGAAACTGATGCAGGACAGCAGCTGGGTCCTTTGCAGCGATACATATCCTGCCGTAAATAACTCTGAAATGAAAAGTAATTACCATTCACTTGTCGAATTCAAAAACAGGCTTTACTCAATCAGTCGCAGTGGGGTATGGAGGGCCTTGCGATAGGAATGTAAGGGGTAGAAATAAATCGGATTCAGATACTCACTGAAAAAAAGGATAATACCATGAACAGACTGATATTTATACCGATTTTTATGATATTGATTTCACAGACTGTATTTGCCTCACTCTATACTAAGGCTGACAATTATCCTAAACTTAAAACAAGGTATGATTATGAACTTGGCGAATACATTTATGATACAGTATTTACGACAGGAATACTGGGCGATATTCGTGTAAAGTCTTCCGCAGTCACAGTGAAACCCAAAGGTTCTTATCTGGAAATTGTTGAAGAAGCGGTGGTAGCGGTTTTGTCCAGTAATTACGAAGGTGCACTTTTTATTGAAGGAACATTTAGTCTTCCTAAAAAATCAACTATTGCCAGCCTGAGTTATTCAGTTGATACCAATTATTACATCGCCAGGATTCTTCCTGCTTATAAGTCGGATAATGAGGTCGACACTACTCTTGGTGATGCCATAGCGGTTTTAAAAATGATCAAGCGGGCAAGCGGTAATAATGCTTTTGACGAATACAGCCTGAGAGTAAACAATACTTTACTCGGTAAAGATTACAAACTGATAATCAGGTATCTGATTCCAAATACTGGAAGTCCCAATCCTGCTTACAGCCTTGAGCCTGTATTTTTAAGCAATTCCTCAAATCCATCCAGCATAGCGTTTGATTTTATTACCGGAAGTAAGGA
>CAYLVN010000005.1:0-19658 GCA_964387115.1 uncultured Fibrobacter sp. | reverse complement strand
TATTTTCTCAATAGTGGATATTTTGAATATGATATAGCACCGGAAAACCCGGATGATACAATTCCTGCAAAAGATTCCTCCAGGTATGAGTTTCTGGAAAGCATGAATGCTGTAAAAGGACTCTACTCTGATGGTAAAGGTATATTGAGGCACCTGATTATTCTTTCCGCAGGACCTGTGGCAATTTCCCGTGATCTGATCAGTCTCGAAGAGATGGATTCTTTATTTTCAGATATTTCAGTTTCCTGTGACAATGCTGTATGGAGAGATGTCAGTTTTTCGATTGTAAAAAATATCTCTCTTCAGAGGTCCACGATATCGGTGGCAAACTTTCAGGTACCGGAATTTCGACCGAGCTCGATCATACTTCAGGTATCCGATTCTTCAAAGACCTATTCTTTCCCGCTTTCTCCTGATCAGAAGTCTTTTTCAGTTATGGCTAAAGGCGAAACCGGATGGAAAAAAGAACTTGTATGGAACAGTTACGATATCTCAGGAGCATTGTTCGGCACTGCCAAATCAACATCTGCAACTTATTCTGCTTCAAAGGATACAGGCCTGGTAAAACTCTGGGCTGGAAACAATGAACGGCTTGCAAGTGTAAATGAAACCGGTGTAGAACTCAAATACGGGGTTGTTTCGGAAGACTACTGCATGAAAATATTCCCGGCTTTCAAAGGTTATGATTCTACAGCTACCGCTTATGCTAAAACCAGAACAGCTTATTCAGGTGATTTTACTTCAATCGAAAATTCACCTGGCATCAAGCAGCACAAGACAATTGCTTTTCCTGACAAACTCCGGTGTTTTTCCAGTGGAGGACATTTATTTGTCAAATTGCCCAGAGATGGTATAATCAGCCGGATTAGAATCTATTCAATTAATGGAAAGATGATAGCTGATTTCGATCCCTCACAGTTTAAAACAGCAAACGGTTATCTAATACGAACCTCATCAATCAGGGCCGGAAACCTGTCTGGTATGGTAATAGTACGAATTAATGGAAATAATGGTGAATGGAGAGAAAAAATCATTATCAGATAGATTGATTTTAAGATTTTTACAATTAGGATAGTTGTACTCGGGGGTACCTTTTATAAAGGGTACCCCTTAACAGTTTAGAACCGCAAACGGTTATCTGATCCGATTCTCATCGATAAAACGGGCGGGGAAATCTTTAACAGTTGTTAACAGCTTGGAATGTTACGAAAAAACAACCGAAAATGCCACAATCCTGGTTTTATAATTTTATCGAAACCAATCCGGAAATTTGGCTGGAAATAAAAAGATAATCTGACAGGAGAAAGTTTTAGAATCTATTGTACACTGAATTATTGGAAGTAGGCTTTTTGCTTTGTGTTCAGTGTGTATCGTACTACAGGCCGCTTTTTGATTGGTTTGGCAGGGACACCCCCTACCATAGTCCAGGGCTCCACATCTTTTGTTACTACAGATCCTGATGCGATAACTGCACCTTCTCCGATGTGGACTTCGGGAAGGATCGTAACACGTGTTCCGATATAAACATAGTCCTCTATAGTAACTTTTCCACCTGTAATTGCAAAGGTGTCACTTCCAATGTCGTGTTCCATTGTGTATATACGTACTTCACCGGCCATACTTACATTATTGCCGATATAAAGCCCGTTTCTTCCATCAAGAAAAGAATCATTCCCTATGATTGTGTGATGTCCGATGCTGATTCCAGCCGGACCGAAAAATCGGGCTTTCCAATAGATTATTGAATCATCAGGCACTTTGATCTTGAGCACGTGCCGGTAAAAAGCCTTCCGAATTAGATGAGAAGGGATATTTCCTACACAAGTTGCAAAGTAAAGCTTTAACTGATGCATCACCGTGGAAGCAGTTGAAAATATTTTTAGTATATTCGCCATATGATTTCTCCTGATTCCAAGTTTAATAAAATAGCTTATCTGTGTTTAAATTAGTAGTATATTCTATTTTGATTATATTAAAATGATGAAACTTATGCCCAATACTGTTTTTCACAGCAGATATTCAATTAAAGGGTACCTCTAAATATTCAGTTTTCAAGCGAGGCGCCAGCGAGAATTCGCTGCGCCAGGCGCACGAAAGAGGCGAATCCGCTGTGATTCGTCGATTGCAGTGCAACGAAGCGCAGTAGAATTCGCAGCCGGCCGCAGTGGAAAATGAATTTTTAGAGGTGCCCTAAAGAAAGAACAAAAAATCAGTGTAACTATTTGATACTATGTCCATTAAACTCCCGATTAGATTTTTTACCTGTTTAGTGTTTTACTGTTTGATTTCTGCAGAGCAGACATCAGGAGATAAAACAGTTTTCGAGATTTTAGAAAGAAAAAACATTTATCTTTCTGATCCGCATATTTGCGAAGCTGTGTGCGCGACTTTAAAGAAAGACAGTACCAACGTTATCTTCTTCTCGTCAACCTGGAATTCTACCTTCAAATACTGCGGGCCTCTTTCAGATCCCAGAAAAAATCTTCAAAATGTAAATAAAACCCTGAACAAAGACCTTTTTACAATTCCTACGAGACTCAAGTCACATGTTTCACATTCTCATAAACAAGGTGTAAAGATATATGCCAACTTTTTCCTGAAAAATGTAATAGATCTGGGTAAAGGAGAACTGCTTGGTCTTTTACATCTTGAGTATATGAAAAACTACATCAATAATCCACCCGTTTATCCTGCAATCTATAGAATTGGACTCTGTTATTCCAGAAATTCTGGTGATTCCTGGACATTTTGCGGGGATATTATTGGTGTCAATGATACAACTCATGATACTGTTGATATGGCATTTAACATTGGGGGAGCACCTTACCTGATAATTGATGGTTTTATTTATGTATACTTCAATGAGAAGAGCCCCGTTTCAAAACAATATCCATCTGTTGCCAGGGCTGAATTGGGCAGTGTTGTTTCAGCTGCAAGAGCTTCAAATGTCACAAAATGGCTTAAGTACAACAAAAACAGTAAAAATTTTGACCAGGATGGAATTAGTGGTTTGGGATCACCTGTCATAAACCGAGAGTATCTGGATGTGCATTCAGATGCTACATATTGCAACTATTTAAAGAAATATCTGCTTATTGTACGTGAGAATTCTGATCCCGGCCTATTCATGTACATTTCTGCGGACGGAATTGAATGGAGTAGAACCCAGAAGTTGGCTTCAGATAACATCGATCAGGGCGTCCAACGCCATCCTGTTTATCCTTTTTTTGTATCCCTGAGTGATGGCTCCAATTCCGATATGAGTATTGTTGGAAAAGAGTTTTACGTCTATTTCATCAATATTCACTGGCCGTTATCCTATAATTGGGTTGGTACAGATCTGCCGTTAAACAGGCTAAAGATTACAGTCAAGAGTTCTGAATTTCACTAATGATGATTTTCTTCCAAATTGATTTTTATGTGATAGAATTGAAATAAGCACTGAAACCTGTTATTTTTATGATGACAAGAGCCTCCAGAAAAAAGGCACATTTTAAAGCAACAGATTATACAATTATTCCGGAATGATATGGGAACAAAAGAACTTAAAAAGATTGATTTTTTAGATCTGATTATAATTTTAGCAGAGCGAAAAAAGCTGCTGTTGATCAGTTTGCCATTGCTTGCAGTTGTAGCAGTTATAATATCTCTATTACTGCCGAAAGTGTACCAGGCAAGAGCGGTAATAATACCACCAAAGCAGCAGATGCCTTCAGTTATAGGAAATCTTCTGGGTGGATTACCAACTAATAATCTGCTGAGTGCATTGAACGTAGGCACAAACAGTGACCTTGATCTATTAATCAGTATACTTGAAAGTCGCAGGCTGACCAATGCTGCTATCGAGCATTTTAACCTGGTAACATATTGGGGATTTCACAAGAAAAAAAAGTATGCTATTGAAGATGTTGAGAAAGTATTCTGGGAACATGTAAAAATCAGAGAGGATGGATTTGACAATATTGTAATTGCAGTAGAAGATACCAGTCCTGAAATGGCGGCATCGATGGCAAATTACTTTGTAGATCTGCTTAATGAGATCAATTATGATATATCCAAAGAAGCTGCACAGTATTCACGCACTTTTTTCGAAAGTAGATTGAAGGAGGTACAAAATCAGCTGGACAATGCGCATAAGAAAATGGCTGATTTTCAGATTGAAAACTCCTACCTTGATCTTGAATCACAACTGTCATCCACAATTGAAGCCTTATCCAAGCTTGAAGCCCAAACTATTGCTGTTGACATGGAAATAGATTTACAAACAACTAAATTTGGAGTTTCCAGTCCCATCGTTAAAGAGCTTAATTCTAAAAAAACATCAATGCGAAGAAAGATAAAACAATATTATGAGGATGGAAACGGGGATGTTTTGATTGCTTTGAAGAAAGCTCCTGAAAAAGCAATCAAGTATACTTACCTGTACAGAGATGTAAAAACTCAGGAAGTTCTTTACAGTTATATCTTACAATTGTATGAGCAGGCCAAATTTCAGGAAATCAACAATATTCCACAAGCAAGAGTATTGGAGAGAGCGCAAATACCACAGCGAAAAATCAAGCCCAAGAGAAGCGTTGTTTGCACACTGATATTTTTCATCGGATTTGTGGCTATTTGTGGCTACATTTTATCATCTAAATGGCTCAAGGTTCAAGCGATGCTGAAAACGCCATTTTATGAAAAATTACAGGAACTTAAACAGCATCTAATACGAGCAAATCATTGACGTATTTTTTTATCACAATTGTAATATTACTTCTGTTCACCACATTGCATGCTCGAAAAGACCTGTTCGAGCCTTATAAGATTTACATTTTTCTGTATGCCTCTCTTCTGGCTGTTTATACATTGCATCTGAGCAGATACCAGAAGCCATGGTCTTCTACATCGGTGATTGTTTTTGGTGGCGCCAGCTTTACCTTTATCGGGGGGTGTCTGCTCGTCAAATTTTTACACATGATAAGAAATCCTTATCAAATCAGTGATCAATTTGAAACCAACAGAAATCATTTTAAAAATGATGCAGAAAGTATAAACTGGAATTGGTTTACCGGTGTTTTTCTTGTGTGTTCAGTAATATTCCTGTTTGCTTTTCTGCATACAGTCCTCTCAGTGGGCTATATACCAGCTTTTGCCCAGAATCCAGATTCAGTTCGGTTAAAATTTTTACAGTCAAGTATCATAATTGGCTATGGATGGTATTTTGGTCCAATTAGTCTTATGCTTGCCGGGGAGATCATACTATTTGGATTATGTTCAAGAAAACAGAAAATTTTTGTATTAATCGTTGCTATTCTGGTTTTTGTATTCTACTTCAGTCTCAATATGCGATTGGATATATTCAGGTTTTGCTTATTTATCGCAATACTGGTTCACTATGGTAAACGCCAGTTTAATTTCAAATTGCTTTTGTATGCTGCCTCTATTTTTGTTTTGCTTTTTGCAATTGCACTCATTATTCGTATTGACAGCGAAGCATTAGTCAGTCTTTCTAACACTCTTAAATTAAAACTGCCTAAAAAGTATATCTGGATCGCAAACGTTTATGCTTATATCGCCAATAATTTTTGGAATTTTGATTATGCGATGCGCAGTTTTGTAGATGGAAATATGCACTATCCCACCAGCTATGGATTTGAAACATTCAGACCTTTTGTGTTCCTTCTCAGGTTAGAAAGTCTGATTCAAAACACATATGGTTTCGATTCCCCATATAATGAATCAGTTGCCATGTTGAGAGGTCTGAATTCAATTGTTTATGTGTGGCACTTCTATAAAGATTTTGGAATCTTTGGTGCTCTATTTATTCCTCTGCTGGCCGGAATGTTTGTTTCACGGATGTATTACAATCTGATTACTTTTCCCAATCTCCACATTTTAGCCCAATGGGCTATAATTGTCGGAATAATTATTTTCAGTTATATGGTTCCGTTATGGAGTTTATGGCCAACATATTTTAATATGTTAGTTATCTGGATAGCTCATCGGAAAATTACCACTCAATCTAATGCCTTAGCCTACTGCAATACAGTGTAAATACCTATTGCTGTGGTTAAAATGGCTGCTAAGGCTTGAATTGAAGGCAGGAGTATATTTGTGAATCTTTTATATTCTTGTCTGTCAGGTACAATAATTATATCACCCTGTTGCAGATTATCGATACTCTTAAACTGGAAAGCATCTTCATAACTGGAAAATACGATTATGTTATTTCGATCTGCTTTGGATGTATATCCACCTGCATCACGAATATAATTTTTCAGTTTTTTATTGTTCGCAAAAGAATAAGGTCCTGGAAGTTTGACATTACCGCTGATGTAAATGAAATCATCTATTCTCGGAACAACAATTTTATCATTTGCACGTAAGGTTAGTTTTTCTGAATATTTCTTTAACGGAATTATTACATAATCCTTCATTAATCCCATTTTCTTTATTCCATACTGTTGTTCTGGACGTATCATAGTTGATACAGCTATTTTTTCATCCAAAATGGGTGCTGTTTTGCTTTGTCGTATTATGACCGCACGTTCGAAACATGCCTGATCAGTAAGACCGCCAGCCAAATCAAGAACCTCAGAAACAGTTGTATTTGCATCGAGGACAGGGTAACTCCCCGGCCGTTTGACCTCACCGGAAACATTGATAGCCATGAATCTGGGGTAATCCTTTAAAACAGGTATTGTAATGACATCCCGATCCTCTAGTATATATTTGTTAAAATCTTGTTGTCCGATAATAATGTTTTCCCGATTAGGTAAATCTCTACCTTTCTGCAATATCACAAAGGATGTATCAGCTGAAGCATCTAAGTTTAAGAATGAAAGGATATCAGCAATATTTTCCCCTTTAAGAATTGGAAACTCCCCGGATGTAAAATTTGTTACAGGCCCAAACAGATAAACTCGACTATCGGGTTCATCAAGATATATATGATCTCCTGGGTATAGATAGGGGTTCTGTGATTGATCTGATTTATAAAGATATTTGTACAAATCCAGGAAGATAGTTGAATCTTTGTTTATACATTTCACATTTCGAAGATTCATGGTAGAAGTGGTTGGAAATTTTTCATTATTGTCATCTCTAATCGCATCAAGAATACGATAAGTACCCGGAAGAACCTTTGTTCCAGGGTTTGGTATGTTACCGGCCAGTGTGACTGTAACTTTTTTACCTTTTTGTAATGACACATAAACAGAATCAATTCTGTTTAGTTTTTTTCTCATGTATGATTTAAGAGAATCTTTGGCCTGAAAAAGAGACACCCGACCCATTTTTACAATCCCTATTGAATTAATCAGAATATCACAGTTCTGGTTAACAATTCCCTGGTATGCTGATGTGGGTAAACTGGGCAAAGAGATACTGAATACATCTCCCATACCTATGTAGTATTCAGATTCATTGATGGAATTATCTATGTAGGTATCTTCATCTATTTTTTTTTCAGTGTAACGCTTCAACGGGTTATTGGTTTCCAGAAGATCTTCTGGCCAGATACCTTGAGAGAAAGCGAAAAGTGCAGGAATCAGTACAAGAAAAGCAAAGATATGTGTCTTTCTGTTCAAAATTTCTCCTAATTTGTTTTATTGAAATCTATTTCATTTTTAAGCGAATTTCAAGTTTTCTGCTTCTATTCCAGATGATTAACAAAAATGGTGGGCGGTTGTTCTCAGTGGGGCATTATCAAAAAATCTAAATATGAGTTGTAAAAATTGCCTTTATAAAAGGGTAGTCTGCATTTTTTATTATTATTTTTGTTTGTTCGGCAGAGTAGTTCTCCAGACTATAAAATGTTATATTAGAAATCAGTAAACCTGGGTTAATTTTCATAAACAAGCAGTGATGAAGGGGAAATAGAAGTCAATAAAATGACTTCACCCACACAAGCCCCCCTTCTTAATTTGAGACAGAGCCTGTTTTCCACTGACAAGAGATATACAATTAAACCGAACAAAAGCAAATGAAACCTTTAATATCTGTAGTAATTCTAAACTGGAACGGGGAAGACTTTATAGGAAAGTGTATCGACTCTGTACGGAATTCCAGTTACAGAAACCTGGAAATAATCGTTGTTGATAATGCTTCAAATGACAGGTCGATTGAAAAGATTCTGAATTTCGACAATATCACATTAATCAAAAATGAAAAAAACCTGGGGTACGCAGCAGCCAACAATATTGGTTTTTCAAAGGCCAATGGTAAATATGTTGTTGCCCTGAACAATGATATTTTTGTTGAGCCTGACTGGCTCAATGATGTTGTTAGATACATGGAAGCAGACGATAGTGTTGGTATTGCCGGTTGCAGGCAGATGAGATATGGACAGGAGAATGTAATAGATGGACTGTTTCATGTAGTCGACAAATATCTGAGGATTTCAGCTTTGGGAAGTGGAAAGACCTATGACGGTGAACTGAAATCTGTAGGACCAGGTTATGTGCTTGGCGTAAATGGTGGCTCAGCAGTATACAGGAAAGTAACATATGAGTCGTTGAACGGTTTAGATGACAGGTTTTTTGGATATTATGAGGATGCGGATCTATATATGAGGGCATTTCTCAATGGTTGGAAAACTGTGTATGTTCCTTCCGCAGTAGTAAAACATATGGGAAGCACCAGCTTTAAAAAGGATATGAACCGGTACTATTTTCTTCTTGAACGGAACCGTCTTTATTTTCTATTTAAAAACTTTCCTGTTAGAATTCTGATTAAGTTCCTGCCTTTATTACTTTATTACGAGTTAAGAAATCTAAGGGGTTTTTCTTTTGGCATGAAAAAACCATCGCTTTATTTTAATTCAAGATTGCAGGCGTTGCGTTTATTCAAAGAACTGGCTTCGGAACGGGCATATAACACCTCTTTATTCCGGAAAAAAGAGAAGATGTTCTGGATGTATTACCGGAACCAAATAGTACCATTAAAATTAGAAACGTAAATTTGACCAGGCAAATTGTTCATGAAAACATGAATTCGTATGGTTCTCCATTCTCGCTTGTGTCCAGAGGTATTGCTTCATAATTATACTGCTTCAGAAAACTTTTACAATCATCCCGTAACTGGTCTGAATGAACTGAAAGGAATATAACAGGATGTTTTTGGCTTAAAACTGATACGCACCCTTGCAGGACTTTCATCTCAGCTCCCTCGACATCGATTTTAATCACATCAGGTAAGGTATTTGTTTTTTGTACAACAGAATCAATCGTTATAGCAGGTACCAGATCAATATTATTCCCTTGCACGTCGGAGGTCTTTACAAAGTGACCCAAAGCACAATCATTTGTTTTTTCGAAAAGAGATAAAGAAATTTCATCTGAGCAAGCCGCTGGAATTATCATGGCATTTCTCAGTTTATTAATTCTGATATGCTTTTCAAGGTATATTAAATTTCTGGTTGATGGTTCAAATGCAAAAATTTTCCCTTTTTCACCTATAAGCCGTGAGGCCAAAAGTGTATAATAACCAACATTTGCACCAATATCAAAAAACACGAACCCTGGCTTCAGAATTTTTAAAAAAGAATTGGTTTGCTCTGGTTCCACGAGGCCAAAGTGTATTGAAGCACCACCGCCATTACCCGAAGCCGCTCCAAGAATAAATTTTAAACCCTTAAGAGGACCACGAAAAACAGGATATGCAATTTTTGGCATTACTCGTCCGGCAATAATTCTTAAAACAGTTCTTATCATTTTCTTTCCTTACTAAGGTTTACAAATTTAACTGATACTTTCCATCAGTTCCAGTAATTTTCTTGCGGCATTTTCCCAAGTGAGTCTGCACAAGAGGTTTTCTTTGTTCTTCAGGATACAATCTCTGTTAAATCCAGGATCATATACTTTTAAAACTTGTTCCGATATTGAATCCGGGTTGTGAGGATCAAAATATAATGCGGCATCACCTGCAATCTCCTGCATGACAGTACCTTTTGATGTCAGCACAATGTTATCAAGCTTGAGAGCCTCTATTACAGGAATTCCGAATCCTTCATAGATGGAAGGAAACAGAAATGCTTTGCAATTCAGGTATTCCTTCTGGAGCTCAGTTTCACTGAGAAATCCTTTAAAGGAAATATTCTTTTGGACAATACTCCTTTGAATGTAGTCATTAGTGCTCTGGTATTTCCAGCCATACTGACCAACAACATGTAAAGGGATATCTTTATTATATCTTGACTTTATTAACTCAAGAGCCTTTATCAGATTTAGTAAATTTTTCCTTGGTTCCAGATTACCTACAAACAACAGATACTGGCCTCTATTATCCGGGTTATAATCTGAAGGAATTTCCCATCTCTGTGGCACGCCACATTTAATAGTTTGAATTTTTGAAGGGGAAATTTTTTTAAAGTTTTTAATGATGTCGCGTTTGATAAAATCTGAGATCGTGACAATGTGTCTGGATCGCATCATTGAAGCAGATGTAAAGACTTTGCTTACAAAAAGTCTTTTCCAGGCCATAGTTTCCGGAAAATGAACAAATGTGAGATCATAGATGAACGTGATGAGCTTTGTATGTTTTGGCGCCAGTAATGGAGCAATGTAATCTGATGCAATGTATAAATCCAACTTTAATTTTTTAATGTGAAAAGGAATCAAAAACTGTGTGGCAAGAATCGATTGTACATGAGGGTTCACTGGATACTTTTCCCAATTTTTATTTTTGACCTCATAACGGCATCCAGGATATTCAAACAAGAAATATCTGTTCTGGTCATCAATTAATTGGAGATTATCAAGAATGTTTTTGACATAATTTGGAATGCCTGAAAAACCTGCAGACAGAATTCGTATATCTATTCCTATTCTCATTCAACCCTCAAGGCAAATAGTAACTTTACTTAACTGAATCCCGACATACAGCAGGTTTAATTCTCAAGCAGAACCCCAAATCCCCTTTCAGGAGGCGAAAAATACAACCAGTCTCTTCTGGAGGTGCCGAAGCTGCCGGAAAAAAATGAAACTATGGGCGTCAGTAAATCTTCCCGGAATACTTATAACTATTCCATTAATGAATATAATCCATTGTCTTAAAATCCTGAAAGCAGATAAGAGTTCAATTGTATTGATTGATCTGGTTTACTGACTTCAATCAGATATCCGCAATTTACCAGCGGTTGTGTCCTGCTTTTACGTGAATATATTTTGTTAAAAAATCCGAAAATATCGTTAAGTCTACTTATTGATGGGACATCAATGTGCTAAAAGCTTTAGTAGAACGGAAGTCGCTTATCCTTTCGGCAAACATCATTCTTGTTGTTCTCTTTTTTATTCTTTTCGGAAATAGCCTTCCTGATATCTGTTTATATGAGGACGAGGCGGATTATGTTTATGCTGCCCGCAAAGGATTTATAGCCAATTATCTGGATTCAGGAACGCTTCCTTTCGCTACTTTTCTCAAACTCGGGATTTCAGCAAAAAATAGTCAGGCTTCAAAAACAGAGCTGTCCAGGACTATCCGAACAGCTGATGATATCTCCGTTTTCAGGCATTGGCATGGTCCACTGTACTTTTATTATTTGAGTATGGGAAAATGGATATACAAAAATAACGACCAGCAGATGCGGATTTATTCCTTAATGATGCAGCTTTTTTGCGCCTTGGCAGTTTTCTGGGGATGTATGCTTTTCTGGGGAAAATTTTACGGTATTGCCGCATCTTTTCTGATATCTCTTTGTGTTCTGGGCAGCACATCTTTGTATTATTCTACCGCTTTTCTCTCAACACATGGCATTTTTACTCTGTGCCTGATTGTCTGTCTCTTTGTGCTTATCAAGGCAATACAAAGCGGAAAGGAAATGTACTATCATCTCAGTGCCGGCATTATGGGAATGGTGTTTTTAAGTAATGAATACGCAGCATTGTTGATGATAACATGGATTTTAAGCCTGGTGTTTGCCGAAAGATACCGTAAAGTCGGATTCAAGAAAATCTTTGGTATTCTTAGTGTTTCAGCTGCAAGCTGGTTAGGAGTGGTTTTCGTTTTTTGGCCGGCATCACTGCTTAAATTTTCACTTTTAAAAAGCTTTGTTACTCAGGCATATTTTATGATTTACAGAGGATCGGGATTCAGTCCAATGCCTGTGTGGAAATACTGGATAGACCGGTTTAGCTTTCTTCCGGTGGACCTGGGGATCTCATTTTTTGGTTTGATACTGGGTTTGTATGTTTTAATCAGGAAAAAAGAGATAATCTTATTCCCATTGATCTGTTATATGAGTCTGTTGTTATTGACAACTTTTCGCAATCAGAGTCCTAATCCCACATATACAGTTACCTTCGTAATAACTGGAATAGTTACTGCTGGTTTTTCATTAGCATCCCTCCTGAAGCTAAAATCAAATTACAAAATCGGATTGTTAGCTCTTATGTGTCTTGTACAGCTCAGTTTCGTAGTCTTTAGATTAATTCCTGAGCAAAAAAACATCACTTCTCCCAAAACCGAGCTGATTCACTTTCTTGCTTCCGAAAAACCAGTCAGGCTGCTTTCGGTCCGGTATATGATGCCCATAATCCGTCACTATTATCCTTCAATCAACGTTGATACATATACCGCCGAAATTTACTCAAATGAGGAAGGTCTCACTGATGTTAAAAACTTAACAGTTGGAGCAACTGTATACGATGGGATGATTTTTCATGGTAAAAACATTCAGCAGTACATTGATATAATATCTAACCACTATTTTTTCGAAACAGTGCCGTTCAGTTCGACAAATGAAGCGGAGAAGTGGGTCTACTTACGCCTGAAACCTAAAGGGTAACCTCTAAGAACTCATTTTCCGCTGCGGCCGGCTGCGAATTTCGAAACACAGGTATTTTTAACCTAAAAGTCGCAGATGGGGAGAGCAAAAAATCGTAAGATGTTGGGATGATAAGGCTTGAAGGCGGCGCAGGTCTTATCGACAAGGTGATAAGATCAAGACGCCTGAAAGCCTTAGCGCTCAACAGGTTACGGTTTTTTGCCTCATCCAACTGCGATTTTTAGGTTTAAACAGAAATTAAATGAATTTCAGTTTTCTGCAGGCTATAGCAGCCATTTTTAAGAGTAGAAATCCATGTTTCCATCTGCTGATATTTGTAGTACCGTAGGAACGTTCAGCATACCGGATTGGAATATCAACGATTCGCATATTAAGTTTTGATGCCCCAAAGAGAAGATCGAAGTCACCGAAAGGGTCAAATTCCCCGAAATAGGCTCTGTTATCACGAATTCGTTCATATTCGGATTTATATAAAACTTTGGTTCCACACAGAGTATCCTTTACAGGCTGGCTGAGCAGCCATGAGAAAAGCATACTGAAAAATTTATTTCCCAGCAGATTCATGAAACGCATAGCTTTATCCTGCATCGGGTATACCAGCCGTACACCGTTTGCAAAATCTGCTTTACCGGATACGACTGCATTATAAAATTTTCCCAGATCTTCAGGCTCTACAGTAAGATCAGCATCGAGTATCATTAACAGCTCGCCTGTGGCCTTCTCAAATCCCAGTCGTACAGCATCACCTTTCCCCTTTTTGCTCTGACGGTGCAGTTGGCATTTTCTATCGGGGTATTTTTGCAACGTACTTTTTATTACATCGTAGGTATTATCTGTGGAATTGCCTTCCACAAAGACGATCTCTGTTCCGGCCCCCAATTCCGGGACTCTGTTTAGAATATTTTCAATGTTCCCTGCTTCATTGCGGGCAGGTACAATAATAGAAACTACAGGAGGTTTTTTCTGCATTCTGCTAAAAGCCGGCCTTGCTATTACAAAATTGGTCAGGCTAAGAGCACTGAATGGCCAGAAATGAGCAACATATTTATTAATAAATGGAGTCAGAATCGGTATGTTAAGGGGGAAGAGAATTTCACGCCAGCTGCGAAGTGTTTCAAATCCGGTAAGATGAAAGAGATTATGAATATCATCGGGCGTAAGCCAGTTCTGCCTCAAGACCGGAGTTGCCAAACCACAGATAGAAGCTATAGAAAGGGGTAAATCCCAGACTTTGCTATAAGTATTCAGGATAACTCTGGTGCCAGGTCTGCAGAATGATGAGATTTTTTCGAAAACACATTGAACATCCCACAAATCATTAATGACATCGGACATTATTATGTAATCAAACTGTTCTGAGAATTCCCACTCATGGATATCGGCGACATGGAATTCCAAATCAGGAAAGTTCTTTCGGGCACGCTCAATTGCAGTTATTGAAAAATCAACACCTACTCCTCTCTGTGGTTTGAGACTATTGAGCAGATGCCCTTCTCCGCAGCCGATTTCCAGTATACTGGAGCCGGGCGGAATAATGAAACCGTAAACCTGTGAAAGTCTGTCATGATAGTATTTGCTTAATTTAAAACGTTTTTTCTTGTTAAAAGTATTGTCCCAATGGGCAATTCGTGTGCTCTTATGGAGTTCATAGCTACTATTTTTTTTCATGATCAGCCTCTACTCAGCGATTGATAGTAACGGTAGTGTATCTTTTTCAATAATTTCTTTCTATTCTTTAACTTACAGGGAGTTGCTTTCTCCTGAAGATAGAGAAGACCTTCCTGGTACATTATTCTATAAATGAGGACGGCAGACAATAGTTTCCTTTCTTAACCATTACACTCAAACGAGAAATGGGCTGATTTGTGTACTTACAATCTGAATCTACATTTTTAACAGAGGGAATGTGTACTCTTAGTGATTCATGGCTTTGATGATGTATCGTGTTTTGTCGAGATCCTGATCAATGAGACTATGCGCAATGAACGAAAGAAAGCCAGACATAACCCCAGGATTGTTTTTTTTTCAGGCCGTTTTTACGATAAATTGACAATCATTTGTTGATTGCCTATATTTTAAAATGCTAATTAAAGCACATTTCCTTTCTTTGCTTAAATCAGACGGTCTACATGGCTAATTCAGATCAGTGTAACCTGAGGTAGAATGAAGACCTCGAAATCAGATGTTTTCTGGAATTTTATAGCTACTTTCTTCAAGATTGCCTCTTCAGTACTGCTGTTACCGGTAATACTCCATGTGATGCCCAGTGAAGAAGTCGGGATATGGACAATTTTTGCCTCTGTTTCTTCAATTGTCGCTTTAATGGACTTTGGATTTAATCCCTCTTTTGCACGAAATCTGACCTACATCTTTAGCGGTGTTCAGGAATTGAGAAAAGAGGGAATACAGGATATCTCAGGCATTGATGCAAAAATCAATTATGGCCTTCTAAAAGGAACTATTAATGCCATGCGCTGGTTTTATTCGCGCATCAGTTTCTTGTTTTTCTTTCTTTTAAGCATTGGCGGGACATTTTATATATCAGTTCTGTTAAAAAAATATGAAGGAAATACCACAAATGTATATGTTGCCTGGGCTATTCTGGTAATCATCAACTCCTACAGCCTCTACACTCAGTATTATGAATCTTTACTATTAGGGAAAGGTCTTATCGGTAAACTGAAAAAAGTTACTATTATCGCCCAGATCGCTTATCTGGGGGTGGCTGCAGTTTTGATTTATTCTCGATATGGCCTGGTTGCCATTGTGCTTGCTCAGTTTGTATCTCTTCTTATATCACGCATTTCATTTCATCTGATTTTCTTTGATAAAAGCATAACAGATTCATTAAAAAAAGTGATTCCAGTTGATAAAAATTCCATCATTAAATCAATTTATCCCAACGCAGTTAAGGTCGGGATGACATTTCTAGGGGGGTTTCTTGTTTCCAGGTCTGCTCTGTTTTTTGGATCGCTTGTTTTATCACTCAACGAACTTGCATCCTTCGGTATTTCCATTCAATTGGTTCAGATATTATCATCCGTCTCTGGAATTTACACTCAAACATATTTGCCGAAAATTTCTTACTTCCGGGTGGGCAAAAACCTCAGCGCCATAAAAGAGATCTATATAACTGGCTTCATAATTTTCTTTCTAATATTTTTATCTGGTGGAGCTTTTCTTATCATTTTTGGTAATGTCGCCCTTGAAATTATTAACAGCAGGACATTTTTGATAAACTCATTCCCCCTTCTGATTGTTCTTTTAATCTCCTTTCTGGAAATGAACCATGGCCTGGCGGGAAATATTCTGATGACCGGAAATGAAGTACCGTTTTTTAAACACTCTCTTTTGGCTGGAGCAGTGACAATGATCCAGTTGTTACTGTTGTTTAATTTCCGGGCTCTAAATTTATGGGGTCTGATACTGGCACCCGGCATTGCTCATCTGTATAATAACTGGAAATGGCCTTATGAAGTATTCAAGCTATTGGAAATATCCTTTAATGATTTTTTGACTGTCATTTTGAAACCAAAAACCAACTTGGAATCGTATGAGTGATAAACAGACAACCGAATGTCCTCTGTGTTTGAGTAATGCTCATTTAATTAAAGATGATCTATTCGGGTATCAGGAACCTTCAAAGTTTAATGTTTTTATTTGTCCTGACTGCGATACATCTTTTTATACGCCTCAATCGTATCAGATAGAACGAATCTATGAAATTATCTATGATAATGCGGAAAAGATCCCTGGATACGACCGTTATTGTAAATATGCGGAAGAGGTCAAAATACAAAAGAGACCGCTTGAGTATCTTTCAAATATGGAAGAAACATACTGGGCAGTATGCGAATCGTTAAAATCAATAGTCTATGACAGACAGTCTGTAACTGTTCTGGAAATTGGAAGCGGTTTAGGGTATCTTACTTTTGCTCTGAATAGAGCTGGTTATAATACCATGGGTATTGATGCGTCCAGAGCGGCTGTCGCGCAGGCTAATTCCAGATACGGGAACTATTTTATTTATGCCGATATCTATGAGTATTCCCTTGATAAATCAAGTCTTTATGATGTTATCATACTGACTGAAGTTATTGAGCACATTGTTGAACCTGAAAGGTTTCTTAATGCACTTTCAAAACTGCTTAAGCCGGGCGGGCACATAATCCTGACAACTCCTAACAAATCTTTTTTCCCGGACGATGTAATCTGGTTTACAGATTTGCCGCCTGTTCACTGTTGGTGGTTCAGTGAAAAATCGATTCAGTTTCTGGCCAGTAAATTGAATCTTAAAACCGAATTCATCAGTTTTAAAAATTTCTATAAAAAACACCCTAAGCAGTATGATCTGAATGAATTGAGAGGACCGCAGCTGCTACATCCTGTTTTAGACAAAGATGGAAAAATTATTGCCAAAAATTCCGTAAAGCAGCCGCATCTAATTAAGAAAATTATCCTTCAACTGCCATTTGCCAGATTAATCAATTGTAAAATAAAGGAGCTGATTAAACCGGATATTATTACCTGCAGTGACAGAGGGACTGTAATTTGTGCAGTAATGAAAAACTTATAGTTTCACACTATGTTCTCTTTACTTTAATAGATCTCAGACAGGCAGAGCAGACAGAATTTGTCGGGTTTTATTCAACACAATAAAACGTTTTTCCGCTATTTGTTAATATAAAGAGCGAAACGCGATCAGGTTAGCAGCACCCTTGTTCATTATTATTCCTCTTTAAATTCTTTCTACCTGAAGATATTTTTCTAAATTGTGAAAATAAATCCAATTTTCAATCAGCTCTGGATAACAAATTGAAACTCTACTTCATTTCCAACCGAATAACTCAACCCGTAACTGGTGGCGAAAAATACAATCAAGCCCTTCTTGAGGGAGCCAGGGCTGCGGGAATTGAAGTCGAACCCTGGGAAGCGATTAACCTTCCCAGAGTGCTGAGAACTATTCCTGTTATGAATCTAATCCATTGCCTTAAAATTCTGAAAGCTGATAAAAATGCCATATTAATGATTGATCTTGATTTTCATTTCAGATATTTCGTTTTCCTTCGATTAGCGAAAATGCTGCGGAAAATGAAAATTGTCGGGGTCCTTTTTCATTACAATCATTCTTACAAGAGTGATTCACTAAAGAAAAAAATACAGTATCTGACCGAAAGATACGTTTCCCGTCAGTGCGATTATTTAATCACTTTAAGTAAGTTCAGTTTACAAAATTTTATAAAAGTTGCCGGTAAGGAGATCCCCAATACTATTCTTAATCCCTACGTAAAGAACAGTAGAGATGAAAAACCTGTTATCACCGAAAGACTTCCCAGGGAAAATCGTTTTCTGCTTGTAGGGAACATTGAATACAGAAAAAACGTGGACACATTACTCATTGCATTGAGTGACATAAATTGTGATTTCCACCTTGATATTGTTGGTAAAACTGTTTCTGAACGTTATGTACAGGATCTTTATAGATTGATTCGCGAATTAAAACTCGATGCCAGGGTACATCTCAATGGAAAGGTAAGCCAGGAAGAGCTTGATAGATTCTACAGCCAAAGTACTCTTTTTACGCTTGTATCGCGCATGGAAGGGTTTGGAATTGTGTACGCAGAGGCTATGAGGTATGGTCTGCCAATCATTGCCACTAAAAAAGGTGCTGTTCCGGAGATTGTTGAAGACGGGCAGAATGGGATTCTCTGTGATCCTGAAGATCCAAAGGGTATATCCCGGGCAATCGAAAAAATTATTGGAGATCCGGCGTTGAGACAGTTTTTGGCAGAAAATAACCGTCAAAAGTATATGTCTTTTATGGATAGGGATACTTTTGTAGGGAAAAGCAAAGTGATTTTTCAAAATTTAAATAAATGACTGTCCCCCCGTTTCTGAGTCCGAGTCCGTTTTCCTCCATTAATTAAACTAATTTATTGGTGTGTTTAATACCCGGCGGGCGTAGAAAAGGATGGTATATGGAAAACGGACATGCAGAGCAACACCCTCCCCGTAAGAGAAGGCATTTATCTGGTGAAAAGAAGTATCTGGTTCTTGAAGAAGTGAAGGCACATCCTGAGAGGAAAGGTGAAATCCTTCGGAGAGAAGGCCTTTTCCAGGCCGATCTGAAGCGAATTGAAAACGCTGTCAAGGAAGCAGGCATCAAGGCTCTTGGACAGATGCGTCCTGGTAGAAAGTGTGTACAGGAAGTTCCGGCAGAGCAGTACGAATCACTCAAGAGAGAGTACGAAAAGCAGGAGAAAGCATTAGCTGCATTGACTGTAGAGTTTATGGCGCTTAAAAAAAAAGTGAATGGGGAATAGTCGGTCCGCTACGGGACAAACGGTTATCTTCAGAAATAAAGAAAGAGATTATGGATCTGGTTATTGAGTGTAAGTCAAAAGGTGTAACCCGAAAACGGACATGTGAACTGCTTCAGATTGATGAGCGACGTGTTCGTAATTGGTTTTGTCGTTATACGCTTGTTGATACAAAGCCAGGTCCAGCCAATGCGCCCCATGCATTACTGCCACAGGAGCGTGCTGCTATCGTCGAATTTGCAAAAGATGAAAATTACGTCGACGATTCGCATAGGGTCCTTGCAGCCAAATGCATTGGCGATGGTAGTCTTGCCGTGAGTGCCTCTACTGTTTATAGGGTTATGCGAGAAGAAGGCTTGACCACCGACCGCAGTGGCACAGCCACCGCAATGGAAACAGCCGTAAACCTGATCGGCCGCAGCTCACAGGGCCTAATCAAAGGTGGTGCTGGGATATTAGTTACCTAAGGACTTTTGCCCCGGGCGTTTACCTTTACCTGTATGTGCTGTTAGACGAGTACTCCCGCAAGGTCATATCTTGGCGAGTCAGTTGGAGCATGACCCATCGGGAAG
>CAYLVN010000004.1:24056-26394 GCA_964387115.1 uncultured Fibrobacter sp. | reverse complement strand
TTCATGCACTTCCTCAAGAGAATGCTTAACCGGAACACCTTCAATTTCATCCAGTGATGGATTTACCGGAATGACCTCATGGCCGTATTCAGACAGCATTTTAAATGCCTTATAAGAATACCTGTCCGGCTTATTACTTGCGCCAAGAATAACAACACTCTTTTTCATGCTGCTCTGATCACTTTCAAGCTGGCGAAATATCTTTTCTGCTGAGAAACAGAGGCCACCTCATAAGAGATGGCCCTTATTTTTTAATATTTGGGATCATCAAGAGATATATCTATCGGCTTTACATCCCATATTTCTTCAGTATATTCGCTGATCGCACGGTCTGAAGAGAATTTGCCCATGTTGGCCACATTGAGGATAGACTTTTTCGCCCACGCAGCCTGGTCTTTCTGGTAAAGTTTCTCCACATGAGCCTGACAATCCATGTATGACTGAAAATCAGCCATTACCATATAGCGATCTCCATGCTTCATCAGGTAATCATAGATCGGCATGAACAAATGCGGCTCTTCCGGACTGAAGAATCCCGAAGAAATAAGATCTACAACATTGCGCAGTTCAGCATTTGCGTTATAATAATCCCAGGGATTGTAACCTCTGTTTTTAAGGTCGTCAACCTCATTGGCCAGAAGCCCGAAGATAAATATGTTTTCCTTTTGTACCTGCTCCATGATCTCTATATTCGCCCCGTCCATAGTTCCCACCGTAAGGGCACCATTGAGTGAGAATTTCATATTGCCAGTTCCCGATGCCTCAGTGCCGGCAGTAGAGATCTGTTCAGAAATATCCGCCGCAGGTATAACATATTCTGCAAGCGATACTCTGTAGTTGGGGAGGAAATGAACCTCAAGCAATCCTTTTGTATCAGGATCATTATTGATAATCCCTGACATATTGTTTATGAACTTTATTATAAGCTTGGCCATGTAGTAGCCCGGAGCTGCCTTTCCGGCAAACAGCACCGCACGAGGTACGATATCTCTGTTGCCGCTCTTTATTCTTTTGTAAAGAGCAATGCAGTGAAGAGCCTTAAGGAGCTGACGCTTGTATTCATGAATCCTCTTCACATGAACATCAAAAATCATATCCGGGTTTATCTGCATCCCTTCCCATTTGCGGATCTTATTGACAAAATTATTTTTGCAGACTCTCTTTGCCTCCATCCACTTCTTCTGGAACGCGGGGTCATCTGCATATTGTTCAAGCTTCTTGAGCTCATCGAGGTTTGTCACCCAACCGTTTCCTATTTTACTGCTGATAAGGTCTCTGAGACCTGGATTTGATTTGTAAAGCCAGCGTCTCTGGGTCACACCGTTTGTCTTGCAGTTGAATTTATCTGGCCACATATCATAAAAATCTCTTACCAGACCGTTTTCAAGAAGCTGTGTATGGAGCTGTGATACACCATTTACAGAGTGGCTGCCGACAATGGCCAGATATGCCATTCTCACCTGAGGTTCGGCCCCCTCTTCGATTATTGACATGCGTCCGAGCCTGCCGGTATCACCGGGATACTTATAGGAGACCATTCGAAGGAACCTGGCGTTTATTTCATAGATAATTTCCATATGCCTTGGCAGAAGATTCTTCATCAGACTTACCGGCCATTTCTCCAGCGCCTCAGGCATCAATGTATGATTTGTATATGCAAATGTACGGGTTGTTATATCCCAGGCCTCATTCCATCCCATCTTGTGCTCATCCATGAGAAGGCGCATCAGTTCAACGATTGTAATTGACGGATGAGTATCATTGAGTTGAATTGCCACTTTATCGGGAAATGCCTTGAAATCCTTATTTGACTGAAGATACCTGCGGATTATATCCTGCAGTGATGCAGAAGTAAAGAAATACTGCTGCTTGAGCCGGAGTTCTTTTCCGGAAACATTATTGTCGTTTGGATAAAGGACCTTGGAGATATTCTCGCTGCTGATCTTGTCCTGGCAGGCTCCGATATAATCCCCATTATTGAAATACTGAAGGTTGAATTCGTCGGCCGCACGAGCTGACCACAGACGCAGAGTATTTACATTGTTTACTCCATAACCTGGAATTGGAATATCGTATGGAAGTGCGATTACATCTTCTGTGTCAATCCAGGATATCCTCAATCCACCGTCAGCATCGTTATAGTACATGGTCTTGCCATAATATTTAATCGTAACCTTGTATTCAGGTCTTTCAATTTCCCAGGGATTGCGGTACTGAAGCCAAAGTTCAGGAAACTCGTGCTGGTTCCCGTTTATGATCCTCTGATTGAAAATACCAAAATCGTATCTTATCCCATAACCTACCGCAGGAAGCTTGAGTGTGGCCATAGACTCCAGAA
>CAYLVN010000004.1:0-23956 GCA_964387115.1 uncultured Fibrobacter sp. | reverse complement strand
TATCTTATCCCATAACCTACCGCAGGAAGCTTGAGTGTGGCCATAGACTCCAGAAAACATGCTGCAAGTCTGCCCAAACCACCGTTGCCCAGCCCCGCATCAGGCTCCTGATCAATCATCTCCTCAATTTCAAGATTAAGGTCCCGCGATGCCTGCTCACAAGCATCAGTAAGCCTTAAATTCATAATATTGTCTGCAAGGAGTCTTCCAAGAAGAAATTCCATTGATAGATAATAGATACGTTTGACGTTTCCGTTATGATACTGCTGACGACTGGCTATCCAGCGCTCAATCAGACGTTCCCTGACTGTGTATGACATGCTTAAAAACTGGTCGTAGGGAGTCAGACTAAATTTGTCTTTTGCGATGTTATACTCCAGATTGTTGAGAAAACCCCTGCGTATGTCATCTGCACTCATCCCTTTATAATGAACATACCACTTGGGTAGATTGCGGCTTTCAGGTACCGGTTTGGTCTTTGGCTCTTTTGCTGTTTCTCTCATCATTGTCCTTGTGGCTGATTTGTTAAATACTGATATTATCCTCTAAAATAATACACGAGACCTGATTTTTAAAAATTTCAATCAGATTCATGATAATATTGCAATTCCTCTAAATGTCAGAATTTTGTGATCGCTGCAGACATTGCGCTGTCCATCGGTAACGGCAGCCATTATCACCTTCACTGTTATATCTGTCCATCTCTACACCATAAAGAACTGCAGGTGACTTGTAAATTGTGACTTGTAACTTGTGGACAACACGGAGTGATAGCACAAGACCGCCGTCTTCGACAGGGCTGGTGCTTAAGTTAGCACATGGAACTCAGATGTTTTCTTCTGTGATCGGAAAGGTCAGGAGATGAGTGCTATTATCCTCTGTATTAAACCAGAAGACCAGATTATTTCCCATGGTCGTGAAACAATCGGTGAAGCTGGTTTTGTTTCCACACGGATAAATTGTCTTGAAAGTTTCCCTGGCCTTGAAGATCATCTGCATTTTCATCTCGTTCATGGTTCACCTCTTACTTGCGATTAAGCAGAAACCATGCCGAATTTTAATAGCAATGTAACTTATTACAATGAAATGACTTATATATTATGTAGATTTCTCAAGAAGAGGTAAAAAGATGAAAAACTTTCCCCTGAGAGGAAAATTTTTCAACGATAATATCAATCTGGAGGTCAAAACAAAAGAGGGCGGAACCGTTCCGCCCTCCCGGAGCAAACCTCTTTCGAGGTTTCTACTGTCTCTCAAGAAGCCTCAGGGCTTCCCTGCTGACAGCATATTCTTTATTATGAACCTTTAAACCTAAAAATCGCAGTTGCCCTGACTTCTATAAGATTAACAGGTACATAATAGTCAGTACTGGAAATACAATTAATCCTGTGGATTTCCTGATATACACAGAAAATTCCTTCAAATAACAACTCAAAAAAGCATAAAAAAGAGTTCTTAGCGGTTCTGTCTCAAATGGCAGAAGAGGTGGTAACTAAATTCTAAGGCGGATATTCTCTTGCGGACTAACTGATCTGACTACACCATCAAATCTGTTATCAAGAAAACAGATTAAATCATAATCCGAATGAAAGTCTAAAAATGACAACTTTGGATAAAGATTTAAAAATCCGGATATTTTTATTCCAGAGCTTCTTGTAATTGCCTGATTATCTACTCCAAAGATATTCTCTAAAATTGTACATTCACCGTAATCGTATCCATCCGATAAGCTGAATTCAGATACAGGTTCCATTACGTTGAAAAACAGAAGCAGAAACAATATATTGAAGAGATTGCGGTTTACAGTACTCATTGAAAAAAAATTATATTCTGCATAAAAAAATATCAATTTCCTTATGTTTACAAGAAGTAATATTAAAGTGCGCAAACCAACTTCCGGGGATATTCCTGAAATTGTCAAAATCGAGCAGCAATGCTATCCTGCCCCCTGGACAAGCAGTCAGTTTGCCGATGAGCTGAACAATCCTTACTCCATACAGATACTGATCACCTCTGAAGAACAAATTGCTGGCTTTACGTTTGCAATTCTTGTATGTGACGAGCTGCAGATTAATAATCTGTGTGTATCACCACCGTTTCGACATAAAGGATTCGGTGAAAATCTTCTTGTCCGGCTTCTAACCCTGGCCCGGTCAAAAAAAGCCCGTAAAGCCTTCCTTGAAGTCAGAGAGAACAATCTTCCAGCTTATAACCTTTACAGAAAATACGGCTTTCAAACTGATTACAAAAGAAAAGGATTCTACTCAAATGGAGAAACAGCTCTGGTTATGTCTCTTGATTTGTGATATTTGAGTACAACGATAAAAAATCGTATTTTTTAACCGGAAAGTCACAATTCGGGAGAACAAAAAGCCGTATGATTTTGAGATGATAAGACCTGGAGGAAATGCAGATCTTATCAACAAGGTGAAAAGATCAAGATGCCTGGAGAGCTTTAACGCTCATAAGATTACGCTTTTTAGCCTCATCCGGCTGCGATTTTCAAGATTAAAGATTATTTATTTCTTTTCTTTATCATACAATTCAGTGGAGAGAAGGACATGTCTTTGACATTAGCAAATAAAATCACCTTTGGCCGCCTGTTTTTTGTACCTGTTTATATCCTTCTGCTTGTTTTTTATAATATCAGTGTATATGAAGTCAGCCCTCAGCCAATTCTTAGATGGTCCGCCATAATCCTCTTTGGCTTAATAGCATCTCTCGATGCTTTTGACGGATACATTGCAAGAACAAAAGGACAAATAACAAAGTTAGGTACAGTTATTGACCCGGTGGCAGACAAAATTCTTCTGGTCTCTTCCCTGATTGTACTATCCGGCTCACCCTATGGCGCATTTGAAATTGAAATTCCGAAATGGTATCTTCTCACCGTAATCAGCAGAGATACTTTACTAATGATTGGTGCTGCACTTATTCATCTCATTTGCGGAAAAGTAATTGTCCATCCAAGACCGAGCGGAAAAGCTTCTTCCTTTTTTCAAATTGTCCTGATACTCTGGATCCTGACAGGACTCCCCCCCATAGCTTTCCCATACTTTCTGCATTTTACTACTGCCCTGATCATCTACTCAACCCTCAGATATATCCTTGACGGCATGAGACAGCTGAACAGGCCCCGATTTCAGGGTAAAGACAACCTCTCTCAGCTTCAATAATTCACCCCTGGTTATGTACCATAATACAGCCTTTTCCGGAAATTCAAGTTGAAGCTATACTGAAGATAATGTAACTGAAGATAATAGAGGGACTTAAATAATAGAGGGCGAAAAATTATCTGAAGTAAATAAAACGGCAGAAAACGAGCTCTATTCGCTCTCTGCCTCATTCTTGGGCATCGAACAGTTCCCATGAAACACTGCACCTTCGTTTATTACCAGGTCCCTGGTCTTAAGGTCTCCTCTCAACGACGAATTGGCTTCAAGCTCCACCCTGTCCTTTACCGAGAGATTACCTGTAACCTTGCCCCCGATAATTGCACTCTTAGCAATGATGTCGGCCTCAACTACACCGGCTTTGCCTATGGTTATCACTTCCGTTGTCTCTATCTTTCCCTTAAAGGAACCATCTATTCTCAAACTGTGAGGAACACTGATCTTTCCTTCAAATACAGTACCCTCACCAATTATGGTGTATAATCCTTTGTTTACCTTATCCATTTTTGGCTCCTTTTTTCAGATTATTTCTGATGAACCAGCAGATAGTTGGCCGGATCAACATTCTTCCCATCCTTCAGAATCTCATAATGCAGATGAGGTGCTGTTGAACGCCCGGTGCTTCCAACAAGAGCAATTGCCTGGCCCCTTTTAACAATATCCTGATCCTTTATCAGAATTTGTGAACAATGGCTGTATCTGGTCACAAAACCATGATCGTGCCTGATTGTAACACTTAAACCATAAAACTTATCGTTCTGTATCGATTCTACTGTCCCATAAGCTGTTGCCCTGATAGGAGTCCCATGGGCCGCTGCAAAATCAAGACCCAGATGCCCAGTCTGCAGCCCTGGCGAATCCTCAGAAAATTGACGCGTAATCCAGCCTTCAACGGGCGAAATATTGGGAATTGATGAAACCATGTCAACTGATTCATCGCTGGAAAAAAGGTTCTGCGATCTTGTTATCCCCAAGTTATTAACAGCCTCGCCGGACAATTCTCCCTTCTCTATCTCTGGCTTCCTGTTCATTATTTCTGAACTGGTTTTTACTGCTGGAACAGCCAGCTTTTGAATGTAAGCAGATAACCTCTCAACATCTTCTAATTTCTTATATAAGCGTTTAAAATTCTGGTTTTCGTTGGATAACTGCTCGTTTTCCATCTTTAACATGTGTATCAATTGTAACTTCGCCGCTATTTCACCAGACTTGTAAAGCAGCATAATTAAACCAAATATAAAAAATATTGAAAAGATTATAAGAGAGTGAAGTACATACCTTTGTATTTTTAAGGTAAAAGTTTTACCATTATCTTCAGGAATAAACATCAATGTATATTGTTTAGACTTGCTCATGCTAACAAAATATCCACTACTCGCACCAGATCTGATTTGCTGAAATAATTAATCTCAATTTTGCCTTTTTCTGCACTTAACTCCTTGATATCAACGGAGGTACCGAACTTGTACCTGAGTCTCTGGAGAACATCTGCCATATCCGGATCAATTTTCTCTCTCTTCTCAACAGGCGGCTTTATCTTCTTTTCTGTTTTGCTTCCCTGTGTCTCTTTTTCCACATCTCTTACCGACAACTGCTCATCTACTACTTTTCTGGCCAACGAAAGCTGTTTTTCAGCTTGTTCTACAGAGAGCAGTGCCCTGGCATGTCCCATTGTAATCTGCTCTTTTCTTACCATCTGCTGTATTTCATCCGGCAGATTTAACAAACGAAGAGAGTTTGTAATAGCAGTTCTGCTCTTCCCCAATTGTTTTGATAGCTGATCATGGGTATAATTACATTCAAGAATAAGTTTCTGGTAAGCAATGGCCTTCTCTATCTCATTTAACTCTTCCCGCTGAATATTCTCAACCAGTGCAAGTTCAAGCATTTCCCTGTCTGTAACCTTGGTTTTTACTATACAGGGAACCTTTTCTCTTTTTAAGTAATTGAACGCACGGAAACGCCTCTCCCCGGAGATGATTTCATAGGAATTTTCTTTCTGCCGTACAACAACCGGCTGGAGAAGTCCCTGATTTTCAATACTTTCGGCAAGCCCTTTAATCTCCTCCTCATCGAAATCGATTCTAGGCTGAAAGGGATTGGTTTTTATTGAGGAAATATCTATTAAATGAATCTCATCGGCACCGTTCTGATCTTCACTCTGAGTAGGAATCAGGTTGGAAAGGCCTCTACCGAGAGCTCTTCGTGTCCCTTGTTTGTTCATTCTGCATTATTTCCTTAGCTAAATTGAGATAATTCTCTGCACCTGATGACATGATATCGTACAAAATGATTGGTTTTCCAAAAGATGGGGCTTCACTCAGTTTTACATTTCTGTTTATTGCCACTTCAAACACCCGTCCTGAAAAACAACTCCTTACGTCCTCAGCAACCTGCTTGGAAAGATTCAATCGGTTATCATACATTGTTAACAGCGCGCCTTCTATAACCAGATTAGAATTAAGGCTTTTCTGAACGAGACGAATTGTATTAAGCAGCTCCGCCAATCCTTCCAATGCATAATACTCACATTGAATAGGGATCAGAACAGAATCTGCTGCAGTTAAAACGTTAACAGTTAACAGGCCCAATGATGGAGGAGAATCGATTATTATATAATCATATTTATCTCTCACTGTGGATATTGCCGTATCCAGCCGTTTTTCGCGGGCGATGGTGTTCACCAGTTCAATCTCTGCGCCTGCAAGATCGGGTGTAGCCGGAGCAATATCCAAATACTGAATCTGTCCACAATCCACAATTATGTTTTCCATGTTTACAGCTTCAGATCCGTCTATATTTCCGGTGATTACATCATAAATCGATGCATCCAGTTCATTTTTATCGAGTCCCAGACCGGTAGTTGCATTGGACTGAGGATCCATATCTATAAGGAGAGTTTTTCTTTCAGCTGCCGAGAGGCATGCGGCAAGATTAATTGAAGTAGTTGTTTTACCAACACCACCCTTTTGATTACAAACGGCTATAACTTTAGCCACAGAAATTCCCCTTATTCTAAAATATCAACAACTTATCCACGCTTGTTCTGCCAAACATAAAACTCCATATGACATGCGTAGAAAAAGCTTAAAATCAATGGTTTAAAGAGCTCTTCAAATTTTTAAAAGTGGTACTATTAATACTTTTCAACATTCTATCCAAGAACTTCTAAAGAAACCAGGTTCAGACCCATAATCTGGTTACCCAGATCATATTCTGCTATCTCACTGATTTTAATTCCGTCCTTTTCTTTATTTGCAGTTATGAAATCAAGTTCTGATGCAAACTGTTTTGTCTTGAAAGTATACATGTGCCCATCAGGTACAAGAAGCGGCTTTGCAAGCTGAGAGAATTTTTGCAAAGATCCGACACCACGGCTTAAAACATAATCGAACTTTTTCTCCTGAGGGTCCAGCTTCTCTACTTTTCCATTGAAAATAGACAAATTCTCAAAATTCAATTCTTTTTTAACTTCTTTGAGAAAAGATGATTTCTGACGATTAGACTCTGCCAGAACAAAAGTAAGATCCGGCCTGAATATTCGAATGGGTATCGATGGGAATCCACCACCTGCACCTATATCCAGTATTGTCGCATTCTTTTTGAACCCGAACAGAAGAAGAGGTTGCAGAGAATCACAAAAATGACGCAGAAAGAGTATCTCTTCATCATTTTTCGGGACCAACCCGGCAGCTTCATTGTTTTTTAAAATCAGACAGGTGTAAGCAAGAATAAGCTCTCTCTGGTCCAAATCAGGTGTCAGGCCCAGACGCTCAAGCTCCTTAAGCTCATAACAAGCTTTAGCTCTGTTGAGGAATGGTTTTAGTGCTTTGTTCATACGCCACTTTCCATTGTTTCACGTGAAACCTTTTAATGACGGTATTTTGTGAGATGAATAGTCAAAACAGAAATATCAGATGGAGTAACCCCCGGAATTCTCGATGCCTGGCCAAGAGTTTGTGGCCTGATTTTTTTGAGCTTCCCTTTTGTTTCAGTAAGTAACCCACTGATTTGATCATAATCGATCTTATCAGGTATGATTGCCGATTCATATTTTTTCATTTTTTCTATTTCAGAAAGATGCTTTTCTATGAATCCCTGATATTTGATATCCGATTCTATAGATATTTTTTGGAATTCATCAACTACTGAATCAATATTTATAAATTGAAATATATCTCCTATGCTGATTTCCGGCCTTTTAAGAAGATCTGATGCATTTACCGGTTTACTGATCTTTTCATCGCTGCAATCATTCCATTCTTCCGGATAAATCTTATGAGACTGAAACTTCCCGATAATCTTTTTTTTCTTTTCCCATATTCTCCTTCTTCTTTCATAGACTTCTTTTTCAAGATATCCAGAATTGAAGGCTAATGGCATCAGTCGCTCATCACAATTGTCTTGTCTTAAAATCAATCTGTATTCAGCCCTGGATGTAAACATCCTGTACGGTTCTTCTGTACCTCTTGTCACCAGGTCATCTATCAATACACCTGTATATGACGAGTCTCTACCAAGAATAAGTTCCTGCTCGCAAAGGATTTTCTGACTTGCATTAATCCCTGCCAATAAACCCTGACAAGCTGCTTCCTCATATCCTGAGGTCCCGTTAATCTGGCCAGCAAAGTACAGATTTTCTATAATTTTCGATTCAAGAGTCGGCTTTAATTGCAGAGGTTTGAAGTAATCGTACTCTATGCCATATCCCGGGCGAACGATTCTGGCTTTTTCAAAGCCATTCAAGCTGTTAACCATCTGTATTTGAACATCGTAAGGAAGAGATGTTGACAATCCATTCAAGTACATCTCTTGATGTTCTAAACTCTCTGTCTCTAAAAATAATGTATGACCATCCCTTTCTCCAAACCTTACCACCTTGTCTTCTATGGATGGGCAATATCTAGGGCCAATACTCATTATTTTACCGGTATAAAGTGGAGAACGATCAAGATTGTCCAGAATAATCTTATGTGTTTCGTGTGTTGTTCTCCCGATCCAGCAGACAGTTTTGTTTTCAAGCTTGTGTTCAGTAGAAAAAGAGAATGGCCAGGGATCTGTATCGCCCTTTTGTTTTACCAATTTATTATAGTCTACAGTTCGTCCATCTATTCTGGGTGATGTACCAGTTTTAAGCCTGCCGGTTTCTATTCCCAGTTCAACAATGCTTTCAGTAAGTCCGCATGCAGGAGGCTCCCCCATTCTCCCTGAAGGAAAAGAATTCAGACCTATATGAGCCGTTCCATTCAGAAATGTCCCTGCTGCAATTATAACTGCTTTTGCTTTTATCTTTTCCCCGGAATCAAGTACAATACCAGATACTTTTCCCTCACTTGTAAGAAGTCTTTTCACTTCCCCCTGTAGGATAGAGAGATTGTCACATTGTTCCAGAAACTCTCTGGCAACTCTGCGATATTTTGCTTTATCTGCCTGGGCCCTGTTACCCCAAACGGCAGAGCCTTTACTGCGGTTAAGCATTTTAAAGTGAATACCGGCCCTGTCGATTACTTTCCCCATCAGACCACCAAGAGCATCAACTTCTCTTGCGATGTTCCCTTTGGCAACCCCACCAATCGAGGGATTACAAGACATCTGTCCTATAAGGTCCAAATGTCCTGTCACCATTAAAACAGACAATCCCCTTTTAGTTGCAATGTGAGAGGCTTCGATTCCCGCATGCCCCCCACCTATCACTATTATATCAAAACTCATATGCTTTCTTCTGTCTTCAGTTCACACTCTATGTTTCACGTGAAACATTATTTTCCTATACAGAACCCTTCGAAAATTCTATTTAATACTTCTTCATTATCTTTTTTACCGATTATTTCTTCTATACATTCCAGCGCTTCGTTCAGATAATGTGCGGCTATTTCTGCCCTTCCCCAGTTCTCGACAGATTCCTTTAAAACATCTACCATATCCCTGGCGATATTTTCCTGCCTTACACTGCTTATTATATCAGGGAATTCTATGGTGTTTTTAATACTGCTGATTCTGGAGTTGATTTCATCAGTAATATTCTGTACGTACTTATCTCTCGTAAGGCTGGTTTTGTATACAGTTATTCCTTCCGTTTTAAACAGGTTTTCTTTTGATTCATTTTTGTTTAAATCGGTTTTATTGATTATGAAAAGTGAATTTTTTCCAGACAGTTCCTTAATATTCTCAATCTCTTCTGTGCTTAATTCCTCGTCAGCTGAAGTCACCCATATAGTAATATTTGCCCTTCCAATTTCATGCAGGCTTCTGTCGATTCCAGCCTTTTCCACCTCGTTATCTGTTTCCCTAATCCCGGCAGTATCTATCAGGAGAATCTCATTTCCTTCAAGATACCATTTCTCTGAAATCCAGTCCCTGGTTGTTCCCGGTTCTTTATGTGTTAAGGCTCTCTGGTATCCAATCATCTGATTGAAGAGTGTAGATTTACCAGCATTTGCGGGACCCGCTATAACTATTCTGAATCCTCCCTCTATCTCCTTTATTTTTCCTCTTTTTTTCAGGTCCTCTTTAATAATTGCAATCAGATCTAAAATCTTTGTTTTCCCTGTTTTTTCGGTAATGACATCGTGATCTTCCTCAAACTCAATTTCTGTCTCTATCTGTATCAAAACCTTTATTATCTCTTCTTTCCATTTCTCCAGTCTTCGCTTCTGTTCGCCATCAAGTGCAGAAATCGCTATCCTGTTTTCTATATCATTTTTGCATTCTATAACAGTTTTTACAGCTTCTGCTTTTGTTAGGTCCATTTTTCCATTTAAAAAGGCTCTCCTGGTAAATTCCCCTTTTTGAGCGCCATCGATTCCTGAAGCGTTAAGCTCTTGTATTATTGATCGTACAATATATGGACCTCCATGGCAGAAGATTTCCACCATGTTTTCACCGGTATAGGAATGAGGTTCACTGTATTTAATTACAGTAACCTCATCTATCACTTGTTCTTTACCAAATTTTTTAAATTTGTGTAGATAAATTTTACCGGTTTCTGCTTTTAGAAACTTCTCCGGTGAGAAAAAACAGTGCGAGACTTTTTCAAATGCAGTTTTTCCGCTAATACGGATGATGGCTAAAGCACCAGTTCCAGTCGGAGTAGCGACTGCTGCAATTGTTCTGGATATGTCCATCTATTCCTCATTTTTTCTTTGCAGTCGCTTCCGCTACGTTTTTCTTACTGAATTTTTCTGTATAATATTGCTGCAGTATTGCAAGTGCACTTGATGCTGTCCAGTATAGTACAAGTCCGGCAGGAAAATTATTAAACAGCACCAGCATAAAAACAGGCATGAAGTAGATCATAGCCTTCTGGTTTGGATCTTTTATTGTCATTTTGTTCTGAAAATATGTCAGTACAGCCATCAATATTGGCAGCAATGCAATACTACTTCCGTATAGAGGGATTCCTCCAGGAATTATACTTTCTAAGGAAACAAGAGATTCCGGTTTAGAGAGATCATTCACCCATGGAATAAGCCATGTACCGGCTCCTCTTAATTCTATTGCTTTTCTCAGTACGACAAAAAGTGCTATAAATATGGGCATTTGAAGAAACATCGGGAGGCATCCGGGATTTAATGGATTCACCCCTTCCTGGCGATAAACAGCCATTATCTCTTCATTCATTTTTTGGGGATTGTTTTTGTATTTTTTCCTTATTGCATCAACCTTTGGTTGAATATCTTTCATTCTGGTCATCGATTTTGTGCTACTCTGAGTCATTGGAAAGGTAACAACTCTGGACAGAACAGTAATCAGCAGAATTGCAACTCCAAAGTCTTTAACCAGATTGTAGAGAACAATAAGCAACCAAAGAACAAACTCGGCCAGCCATGGAAACCACTGATTGGCCCATAAAAATTTCCATCCCTGAAATAGTACTTTTTCGAACTTTATATTATTGCTCTTAAGTATCTGAAGTTGGTTTGGTCCAGTGAAAAACCAGTACCCCTGAGTATTCGCGTCTGCGGTGTTTGTATAGCTTATTGCGTAATTCAGCGGTTTCTGTTTTTTTACTATTTCTCCACTTTCAAATCCTTTTACAGAGATATCTGCATCTTTTATTGTATCTGATACGATATTAATGAAGAAGTATTTTGATGTTATTCCAACCCATTTGTAATTCCCGGTAGTTTCCTCATTTCCGGGTTTTTTCATTGTTATGTGTTCAACGCTGGATCCATCAAAAAAATGTACTATTCTAGGTTCTGGCTGTGCATCACCGGTTTCACTTTCATTTATTCCACTTAACCACCCTACCGTTATTCTTTCCCCGCTAATTGCGGATCCACCAACTCTGAAACCAATCTGATATTTATCACCTTCAAATGTAAACTCTTTCTTTACTACATCTCCATTTTTCTCTGTATGGTTAAAGAGTAAGGTCTTTTTTTGATCTTTTCCTACCTTTATTTTTTCAGTTTTTTCACCTTGAAACTGAAATAATTTGTTGTTGTAGGATACTCCGGCAATACTCAATTGCGCTCCTCCACTACTTCCTTCAACAACCAGATCTACTGTTTTTCCTTTTTGCTTACCTGTTGAATAGTTATAATCCTTCATTTTCAGAGAGACTATTCTTGCACCCTCTTCTGTAATTCCTGCTATCATTTTTTCGTTTTCTATCCAGACTGTGTCTGCCTCAATATTTTGTGGCTGCTGAGCCGGAATAGAATCGACTTCGGTAATAAGAGGAGGTTTTACCGATGTATCTGCCTTTATAGTGTCTCTTTCTGTTTTCAGATTTTGGGCAGGTGTTTTTGTGGTTTTAGTTTGTTGAGCCGGATAAGGTTTCTTTAGAATAGTTTCATAATAGAACCTGTTCCACTGAGAACTATTGAAAAAGGCGACAGTAATAAGTACAAGTATGAATGCCAGTAAGGTATTCTTATTCAATTACTTTTCTCCTCTATTGGATCGTAACCGCCCTTGTTGAGTGGATTACAGCGTAATAATCTCCAGATAATAAGTACTGAAGCTTTTAATATGTTATGGTTATAGATTGCATTTTGTGCATAATGAGAGCATGTAGGTGTATATCTACATGAACCGTCAGGTACACAAAGCATGGTTTTGAGTACTCTAATTCCTATCTTCAAAGATCCTATTTCTATTTTTTTGATGAAGTTTGCCATAATTCAAAACAATTTTCTATTTCTTTATTTTCATTAATTTTTATTCCACGTCGGGGCTGGATGAGGACATCATAAAAAGGCGGGTTTTTCCTGATCTTTGTTCTAAATATTTCTCTAAAAACTCTTTTTATTTTATTTCTCTTTACAGCATTTCCTACCTTTTTAGATAAAATTACAGCAACTCTATCATTTTTCTCATTGCTGATTTCATAATAGATTCTATACCCGGAACATTCCCATTTTTGTCCATTGAGAATTATCCGGGTAATTTCACTCTTATTTTTGATTCTTTCTTTTTTTGAAAAAAGAGTTCTCGAAAGGTCACCTCTTCTGTCTAACATAGAGGTTCGTATTTTCAGAGGGAATCAGATACTGTCAGTCTTTTTCTTCCTTTACTTCTTCTGCTGTTAAGCACTTTTCTTCCGTTTGCAGTTTCCATTCTGGATCTGAAGCCGTGCTTGTTAGCTCTTTTTCTTTTTGACGGCTGGAATGTCCTCTTCATGTTGTTCTCCTTTTTGAATAATCTTTTAAAAATGCTTTTCGTCCCCTGATTTTGTCAAATCTTTTTCAAAAAGATCCTTTTTAAATTATTCTTTCATTTATATCCACATTTATTAATTTTAGTACCATGCATACTACATTATGGCAAAATGTACTCTCTGTTATATCCCGTTCTATTGATGCAAATAGATTTGAGACCTGGTTTCGTCCATTAACATTGATTCATGGTGATGATCCTGTTTCTATTTCAATTTCTGCTCCCAATCAGTATATAGCTGATTTTCTGGAACAGCATTATAAAAACCTGATAATTTCTACAGCAAAACAGTTTTCTCCTGAAATAGAAAATTTATCAATCACAATTGGAAACAAATCTTCTCTTGATAATGAACCTTTAGTAGTTACTTCTCATGATAACAGTGTTCCTAAATATGAGGCATCATCATTTCCGCAACTGAACAAAAGATTCACTCTTGATAAGTTCGTTGTTGGGCCAAATAATCAGTTTGCAAGGAGTGCAGCTCTTGCTGTTTCTGAGTCTCCTGGGAAAACAAAATTTAACCCTCTTCTTATATACGGTGGTGTTGGTTTAGGTAAAACTCATCTTCTGCAGTCTATTGGAAACTATGTTCTTAATAATTCTCCCAGTTACATTGTCTCTTATATTACTTCTGAAGAATTTTACCTGAATTTTATTGATGCCATAAAAAACAATAGTACAAAGAAATTTACGGCTAAATTTCGTTCTTCAGATTTACTCCTGATGGATGATGTGCAGTTTTTTGCAGGAAAAGAGAGTACCCAGGAAGAGTTTTTCTATATTTTTAATACTCTCTATCAGAACGGAAAACAGATTGTATTAACCTCAGATATGCCTCCCAGCTCTTTGATGGGTCTTCAGGATAGATTAATTTCACGTTTTCAGTGGGGTCTTAGCGTAGATATTCAGCCTCCTGATCTTGAAACCCGTGTAGCAATCTTAAAGAAAAAAGCGGAAGAAGACAATCTGAGTATCACCCAGGATATTCTCTATTATATTGCTGAAAATGTTTCTTCTAATATAAGAGAGCTTGAAGGTGTTGTTATACACCTCCTTGCATATGCCTCTATCACAAAGTCGGATGTTACAATCGATCTTGTAAGGAGCGTTCTTAAAGAAAATTCAAAGCCTGAGAAAACAAAGTTATCTATAGATAAGGTTATAGATAAAGTGGCTGATTACTACAAAGTACCGGTTAATAATATTCGCGAAAAAAATAGAAGAAAAGAAGTTGCACATTGCAGGCAGGTCGCAATGTATATATCTAAAATAATGACTAATAACTCTTTAAAAACGATTGGTTTGAATTTCGGGGGAAGGGATCACAGCACTGTGATCCATGCTGTTCAGCAGATCGAGTCATTAAAAGATAAAGATTCTTCTATTGCAAAAGATATAGATTACATTATATCATCTCTAAATAGTTGATACTTATCATGTTTTTATTTTGTGGATAATGTGTATTTATTAGTTTATCAACTCTTTACAACAATTATTTTTTTAAATAAAAGTGTTTTATCAACATTGAAAGTTTAAGTAAATCAATAAGTTAGATATTTTTAACAGTTATCAACAGCTCTATTATCTATTACTATTATTTTTAATTAATAATTGTTAGTAACTAAATATGTGGTGATAAAAAAATCCCGGGAGTCTTTATGTCCATCTCTATTCAAAAAAAAGATCTTAATGATTTGATGCAGAAAGCGTTTCCTATCATACCCGCAAAGAGCTCTCTTCAGATTCTTTCAAATTTTAAATTAACTTACACAGGATTTCATCTTGAAATTTCAGCAACAGATCTTGATCACTCTCTTAAAGTAGCAGGTACCGCAACCGGAGATGGTTCTTTAGATGTAACCGTAAACGCAAGGAAGGCTTTTGAGATAGTAAGGGAGCTTCCTGATGGTAATATTATTCTTGATGTGGATGAAAATGTTCTTTCAATTAATTGTGAGAGCGGATTTTCATGCAAAATTGCAGGTGCTGACTCAAGGGATTTTCCCGGATTTCCAGAAGTCTCTTCATCTAATGAGTTTGAGATAAGCACACAATCTTTAAAGGAAATGATAGTAAAGAGCAGTTTTGCAGTGGCAAAAGATGAATCAAGGGCATGTCTTTGTGGAATACTGTGGGAAATTAATTCTAACAAATCTGGAATGGTGGCAACTGACGGTCATAGACTTGGAAGTACATTTGTAAATATTCCTTTACAAATTCAGGACACAATCAAGGGAATTGTTTCTCCAAAGAGTCTGATTAACCTCATAAAAATAGCAGATGGAAAGACACCTGATGACAAAGTGAAGGTAAATATAGGGGAAAAATACGTCACATTTTCTACACCTGGAATGGTGATGTGTTCAAAACTGATCGATGGTCCCTACCCTGATTACACTAAAGTAATACCAAGAGTAAACCCCAAAAAAGCAATAATTGAAAGAGAAATGCTTCAGAATGCGGTCAGGCGTGTTTCTGTTTTGTCAAACCAGAAAACTCATCTTGTAAAATTTACATTTTCAAAAGATAATCTTGAGATTGTTGTTCTCAATAAAGATATTGGCGGTGAGGCCAGAGAAGTAGTTCCTGTAGAGTACAATGAGGACACACATGCAATCGGGTTCAACGGCCAGTATATGTCAGAAATTCTTGATATAATAAAATCGCCAAAAATCAGAATGGAAATGAACACTCAGATCAGTGCCTGCCTTATCTTTCCTGTGGATGAGAAAGAGGAAAATATTTTAAGTGAAGATCTCTTTTTGATAATGCCGCTCAGAATAATGGATGAAGGCTGAGAAATGTTGCCAGCTTTATCCGTTCTCTGTATAATCTTTAATAGAGAACGGGTAAGAATCTGTATATTAAACCTGAAAATAGCAGTTGGATGAGGCAAAAAATAGTGATCTGTTGAGCGCTAAGGCTTTCAGGCATCGCGGGTCTTATCACCTCTTCGATAAGACATGCAGTGACTTCAATCCCTATCTTCTCAACATCGTACGTTTTTTCTCACCAATTTCGAATTTCATGTTTAAAGCTGATTAATGATCAGTAAAATTTACCCGTTGATTCGAACCTACGGATCAGGGATGGATTTGCATGTCAGAAAGAGTTCCTATTTCAGGAATAATCCTTTTTTTGTTTGTATTGCCCCTTTTCAGCAATCCGTTAGAAACAGATTTCAATTACTTCGGACAACCCTATCTTCTTTTCACAAATTCTTCTCTTCTTTCCACTCAGACAGGAAATCCTGTAGCTGTTCAGTTTTTGTATGATACTGAAGAAAAATTGATGGAATACAAAGGGGCTGCTGTTTTAACATTTAGAAACAATGCTTTTTCATTGGGATATATAAGAGGTGAGGAGCCTGACAACAGAGTATATAGTGCATATTCTTTTAATTATAAAGGTTTAAATTTAGGGACATCGTATGCAGTTTCATTCGGTCCGTCCGATCCTTCTCTCACAGTAGATATAGCAGCAGCTGTAAAAATTTTTGACAGCAGATATGTTTCTATAGGAGCAAACAATATTCTGGGCACGGATACAATTCTTAATAAATTTAACAGAAAAGCATCGATTTCAGTATGCGGGCCGTTTCCCCATTCCAGTTTAGTCGGGTATGACTGTTCATATTATATGAATTTTTATGAGCAAAAAAAGGGAAAGCCAAGTCATGGAGGTAGATTATTTGTATCCGGAAAAACGCATGGTTTTACTTCAGTACATTATTCCCTGGGATTAAACCTGTATAGCGATAGATACGATGTTTTACATGAAAAAATAGAGTGTGGATTAGGATTTTTGCTGAGGATATCAGAGGTGGGGGCTGGTATATTCAGCGGGCTTCATTATGATATCAGTACAGGGGGTAAGGGATTTTACGGAAATTTCTTTTTTAATCCAACCCTCTTTTATGACAGGGATCCTCCTTTAATAGGTCTGGATCTGTACAACGGATCAGAAATGGCTAAAAAAGGGCTATATTTAAAAATCAGCTGTAATGATAGAGAAATAAGCTCAGGAATAAAGAACTGGACTATTGTTTTTAGCACTGTTCCTTCCAGGGAGGGAAGTATTATAAAGTCTTTTTCAGGCGGAAATATTCCTCCCTCAACAATTTTCTGGGACAGAAGAGATGTATCTGGAAATTTGTATACTGATAAATCGTGTTTTGTACGTTTGATAGTAACTGATAACAATAACAATGTAGGCTCAACACCGTGGAAAAAAGTCAATTTTGATTGATCCAGAATATTTACAACAGTATTCGGTTTAATTTACATAAAAGCAAACATCACCTATCTTAATCCGTAATAGAGTAAATGAATCTTCGGAACCTTCATATATCGAATTTCAGGAATCATAAAGAAACAGATCTTACGTTACCGCCCGGGGGAGCAATATTTGAGGGTATAAACGGCTCAGGCAAGACCAATCTTCTGGAATCCATTTATATGCTGTGTACGGGTCGTTCTCAGAGAGGCGCTAAAAGAAGTGATATGATCTCTTTTGGTGCTGAGTGCTCATTTTTAGAGGGAAAATTTTGTGATGAGGACGGGTTAACCACTGCGGCATCGGTGGGATTCAGCAGAGATAAGAGAATATCGATGAATATAGATGGCCGGCCGATACAGTCTTTTTCGGATTGGTTTGGACACAGGCCGGTTGTTTCTTTTGGATCGGATGATCTGATGCTTGTAAGTGGATCTCCCGAACACAGGAGAAGGTTTCTTGATATAGTTGGAAGTCAGATAGATAGTGAATACCTGGATGCCCTGATTTCATACCGGCACTGGTTGTCATGCAGAAATCATCTGTTAAATGAAAATATTGACGTAATACAATGTGAGACTTATGAGGAGAAGATGGCAGAAACAGGTGCTGAAATTGTTATCAAACGGAAAGAAATAATTTCAGTAATATCCCTGTATTTAGCCGAATTTTATGCGGAAATAAGTGGAAAAAGAGAAAAAGCAGACCTGCTTTACGAGCCTGGTTTTGGATGCGATTTTATTAGTAAAAATGAATGGAAAAATGTATTTTATAATATGCTCAGGCAACGCAGGAAAAGAGATATTCAGACAGGTTATACAACCATTGGTCCGCACAGGGATGACCTCTGTTTTCTGTTAAATGATAAACCAGCCAAAATATTTGGATCACAAGGTCAATGCAGGTCTATTGTACTGTCACTTAAACTGAGTTCAGTGAACTGTATAGAGAAATATCGTAAAGAGAAAATGATATTTCTCATCGATGATGCTATTGCGGAACTCGATCCACAACGCACTTCAATGGTATTTCCGCTTGTAGAGAAGAGGGGTCAGGTTTTTATCGCGGCACCTGAAGTAAATGTTCCTTTGTCGGGCGAGTATCTCAGGTGTAGAGTATGTGATGGAAAAGTAGATGTATTATGAGTATCAGGAATTCCCCGGAAAAACTGGGATCGATTCTGGGAGATATACTTTCTGAACGCGGTTATAACACCATATGCAAAGAATATGAGGTTATATCGAAATGGGTAGAAATCGTTGGAGAGAGGATATCTGAGGTTACGGAGTGCAGTCGAATTGAAGACGGTGTTTTGTATGTAAAAGTATCTTCTGCACCATGGCGACAGGAGATGGTATATCTGAAGCAGGAGATCTTAAAGCAGATAAAAAGCCGCACGGGCTGTGATACTATAAAAGACATAATTTTCGGTTGTTTTAGATAAAAATTGAGGTTTGGAGCCAGTATGAGTGAACAGAATTACACTGCTGAAAGTATAAAGACGCTTAAGGGTCTCGATGCAGTACGCAAGAGGCCGGCGATGTATATCGGAAGTACAGGTTCGTCCGGGCTTCATCACCTGGTTTACGAAGTTGTAGACAATTCAATCGATGAGGCTCTTGCCGGATATTGTGATAGAGTTGATGTAACGATTTATAGTGACAATTCTATTTCAGTGGTTGATAACGGCCGCGGAATACCTGTCGATTATCATGCTGGAGAGAAGATGTCAGCGCTGCAGCTTGTTTTGACGACACTTCATGCAGGCGGAAAATTTGATAACTCATCGTACAAAGTATCCGGTGGACTTCACGGTGTAGGAGTATCCTGCGTTAATGCATTATCGGCCTGGATGAAGGTTGAGGTATTCAGAGACAACAAGATTTATTTCATGGAGTTTAACCGTGGTGTGCCCAAAGAGGATGTAAAAGTAATTGGTACAACTGACCGCAAGGGCACACGTGTGGTGTTCAAGCCAGATGATCAGATATTCGAAACAACAGAATACAGTTACGATGTTCTTTCAAAACGTCTCAGGGAACTTGCTTTTCTCAACAAAGGGATCTGCATTTCTCTGAAAGATGAGCGTCCTGAAGGGAAGTCCAATGAGTTCTGTTATCCGGGCGGATTGTCATCTTTTATCACCTATCTTGACGAAAACAAAACGCCGCTTCATCCGAATCCGATCTGTTTTTTTCAGGTCAAGGATAAAATAGAGATAGAGATAGCGATGCAGTACAATGACTCATACATAGAGAATATATTGTCGTTTGCAAACAATATAAACACTGTTGACGGTGGTACACATCTGTCCGGCTTTAAAAAGGGACTTACCCGTGCAATAAATACATACGTTATAAACAACAATCTTCTGAAGAACAATAATAAAGTCGAGCTTAAAGGAGAGGATTTAAGAGAGGGTTTGACAGCGGCAGTAAGTGTAAAGCTTCCTAATCCTCAGTTTGAAGGGCAGACAAAAGGGAAACTCGGCAATTCCGATATCATGGGGATTGTAGAGGCTTCAGTAGTAGAAATGCTTGGTGTGTTTCTTGAGGAGAATCCTCAGATAGCCCGCAAAGTTGTAGATAAATGTGTAAACAGTGCCATTGCCAGAGAGGCAGCACGCAGGGCCAGGCAGCTTGCGCGCAGAAAGACAATCATGGATGGCGGAGGTCTTCCTGGAAAACTTGCCGATTGTCAGGAACGTGACCCGTCAAAATGTGAGATCTTTCTTGTTGAGGGCGACAGCGCCGGTGGAAGTGCAAAAATGGGACGGGACCGTACATTTCAGGCAATACTGCCGCTAAAGGGAAAAATTCTGAATGTTGAAAAGGCTCGATTAGACAAAGTGATATCACACGAAGAAATCCAGTTTATGGTGCAGGCATTCGGCACAGGATTTGGAAGAGGTGGTGATGATGATGATGATGATGGATTTAATATTACAAAGCTCAGATACAGCAAGATCATAATAATGACTGATGCCGATGTGGACGGCTCACATATAAGGACTTTGCTTCTGACCTTCTTTTTCCGTCACCTTCCGGGATTGATAGAGAATGGAAATGTATTTATCGCCCAGCCACCGCTTTACAAAATAAAAGCGGCTAAGGAGGAGCGGTATGCATTTAATGATGTGGAAAAAGACTCTGTTCTTGATGAGTGGAAAGAGAAGAAGAATCTTGTTATTCAGAGATACAAGGGTCTTGGTGAAATGAACCCGGAACAACTTGCGGAAACAACTATGAATCCGGAAACAAGATCATTATTACAGGTAAAACTCGAAGATGCGGTGGAGGCGGATCGGGTATTTACAATGCTTATGGGTGAGGAAGTCGAACCGAGGCGTCGTTTTATTGAAGAGAATGCCAAAAAAGTCAAAAATCTGGATGTGTAATAAATGAATGGTAAACTGACTTTATTGTTAACCAACGATGATGGGTACGGATCTTCAGGAATAAGAAATCTTTTCAATATTCTGTCAGCAGATTATAATGTGATCGTCGTTGCTCCTGACAGTGAACGCAGCGGTGTCGGTCACGCTTTTACTTTCAATGCACCGCTTCATTACGAAAAGATGGAATCCGATCCCATTGGGGGCTATAAAGTAAGTGGAACACCAGCAGATTGTGTAAAATTTGCAATCAGCTATCTTCTTCCCCAGCGACCCGACATCGTGGTATCCGGATTAAACATAGGAGAGAACTCGGGTCTTTCGGCATTTTATTCAGGTACTGTTGCTGCAGCACGAGAAGGAGCATTCTGGAATATTCCCAGTTTTGCTTTTTCTCTTTGCACGGAAAGTCAGGATTGTGCACAGGAATATGCTGAAATGGTTCCCGGAATGATAAGGAGAATAATGAGTTCTGAGAACAGGACTCTTCCAGAGGACTCCAAAATATTTTATAACATCAATTTTCCACCCTGCCCGGTATCAAATGTAAAAGGCACAGCTGTTACCTGGCAGAGCATGGCATTCTTTGATGACAGATACGAAAGGGTAGAAGTTGAGAGTCATCGTACAAAAGAAGGATACATGATTTACGGTGAGAAGAAAGATGTAGAAACTTCAGATGCTTACGATTCACGAGCATTGATGAATAATCATATTACAATTACACCGCTTTCCTTCGATGCAACCGCGCATAGTGCAATGCCCCACCTTCGCTGGCTCGAAGATGAAGACTTTACAAAGAGGTAATTTACAATGAGTGAAAACGGTACTAAAATTACGCCCGTCTTCATTGAAGACGAAATGCAGAAATCGTACCTTGATTATTCCATGAGTATGATCACCTCACGGGCGCTGCCTGATGTACGTGACGGTATGAAACCGGTTCACAGAAGAGTGCTGTTCGGCATGGAAGAGCTGGGACTTCAGCACAGCAAGCCAACAAAGAAATGTGCGCGTGTGGTTGGAGATGTAATCGGTAAATATCATCCACATGGAGATGTTGCGGTATACGATTCCCTGGTACGAATGGCTCAGGACTTCTCCCTCCGCTATCAGATGGTAAAGGGACAGGGAAACTTCGGTTCCATAGACGGAGACCCGCCTGCAGCGATGCGTTATACGGAATGTAAAATGACCGCTCTTGCAGAAGAGATGCTTGCTGAACTTGACAAAGACACTGTCGATTTTGTGCCGAACTATGATGATTCACTGAAGGAACCGTCGGTGTTGCCCGCCAAAGTACCATACCTGCTTATCAACGGCACCACAGGTATTGCTGTTGGAATGGCAACCAACATGGCGCCTCACAATCTGACTGAAATAGTAAATGGTATAATAACTGTTATTGAAAATCCGGACGTTACGATTGAAGAACTGTTTAAAATTATACCCGGCCCCGATTTCCCTACCGGGGGAATAATTTACGGCAGAAGTGGTATACTTGAAGCCTATAAGACCGGCAAGGGTAAAGTCATAATCAGGGCCAGAGCAGAAGTAGTTAAACTGGCCAATGACAGAGAAGAGATTGTGATAACAGAAATCCCATATATGGTTAATAAGGCATCTCTTCTTGAAAAGATTGCAGAACTTGTCCGGCTTAAAACAATAGAAGGAATATCGTTTCTTCGTGATGAATCTGACCGCAGTGGAATGCGGATTGTTGTCGGCATTAAGAAAGACGATTTCGGAGACGTTATTCTTAACCAGCTTTATAAGTATACGATGATGCAGACTACATTCGGGATAATCAATCTTGCACTTGTCGATCTGCAGCCCCGCCTTTTAAGTCTCAAGGAGCTGATCACCTATTTCGTTGAGCATCGACATGAAGTCGTTGTCAGGCGGACAAAATATGAACTGAAGAAGGCTCAGGAAAGGGCTCATATTCTAGAGGGGTTGAGAATAGCACTTGATCATATCGATGAGATAGTGGCACTCATAAAGGCCTCCAGTTCTCCGGATGATGCACAAATAAAGCTGCAGGAGCGCTTCGGCCTCAGTGAAATTCAGGCCAAAGCAATTCTCGACATGAAACTTCAGCGGCTTACCGGTCTGGAAAGGGATAAAATTGAAGCTGAGTATCAGCAGCTTCAGATCCTGATTAAAGATTTAACTGCTATCCTTGAGAGCAAAGAACGCCGTATGCAGATAATAAAAGATGAGCTTCAGGATCTTAAAAACCGTTTTGGTGATCCGCGTCGCACGGAGATTATCGATGCTACAGGGGATGTAGAGATTGAGGATCTGATTGCTGAAGAGGACATGGTTATTACCATGTCTCAAGACGGATATATCAAAAGAACATCCGTAAACACTTACCGCTCACAGGGTCGGGGCGGCAAAGGTGTGATAGGGATGGAATCGAAAGAGAGCGATTTTATAAATACTCTTTTCATTGCATCGACACATGCATATATCCTGTTTTTTACAAATACCGGACGATGCTACTGGCTTAAGGTGTACCGGATTCCTGAAACCGCGCGGCAATCACGCGGTAAACCTATTGTAAATCTTATTGACCTTAAACCAGATGAAAAAATTGCTGCATTTGTGCCTGTAAAGGAATTTGACAACGATCATTTCATTGTAACCGCAACCGAGCAGGGTGTGATCAACAAACAGCCACTGTCGGCGTATTCCAATATCCGCCGTGACGGGATCAACTCGATCAATCTTGATGAAGGGGACCGTGTTATAGAGTGTAAACTGACAACAGGAGATAACGACATTATTTTCGGGACCAGTTCCGGACAGGCAGTACGGTTTCATGAGAGTGCCGCAAGAGAACTGGGAAGAAACACCCGTGGAGTAAAGGGAATTACTCTCAGAGGTGGTGATAAAGTTGTCGGTATGATAATAGTTGATGATGACCATGATGTTCTGACTGTGACCGAAAAGGGATATGGAAAACGGACACCGGTCTCAGAATACCGCAAGACAAACCGTGGAGGATCAGGAATCATAAATATAAAGGTTACTGAGAAGAACGGTGTGGTGGTTTCTTTGAAAGGCGTCAAAGACGGTTCAGACCTTATGCTGATAACAAGGAATGGAATCATAATAAGGGTTGATGTTGATAAAATTTCCACAATAGGCCGAAACACCCAGGGTGTCAAGCTTATCAGTCTTGAAGAAGGTGACAGTGTCATAGATGTTGCGCTTTGCGACAGGGAACCTGAAGAGCAGCAGGAGTTAAATCAGACTGCAGAGATACCTGAGGCGATACCTGAAGGGATCGAAGAGGTTGATGCACAGGAAAGTTTTAAAGCTCCAGGTGAAGATACTGGAAGCAGTGATGATGAGGCACAAGCACCTGATACACAGGATTGAGAAGATCTAAAAGAAAAAAAGCAGTATTAGAGGCACAGGTTTAGGTTTTCAAACC
>CAYLVN010000003.1:30293-30579 GCA_964387115.1 uncultured Fibrobacter sp. | reverse complement strand
GGCAGGAAAAATCGTTCTCAAACCGGCAGCGCCTGGAACTGGTGTCATTGCCGGCGGACCAGCCAGAGCTGTTCTTGAACTGGCCGGGATAAAGAACATTCTGACTAAATGTCTGGGTACGACTAATGCCCATAATGTTGTCAAAGCAACTCTTAAAGGTTTACTCATGTTGAAGACACGTGAACAAATTCGTAGTCTTCGTCAGGTTCCTGTAACCACTGGTGCATGATTGAAAGGTGACAGTGATGGCTAAGAAGTTGAAAGTTACACAGGTTCGAAGCACAAT
>CAYLVN010000003.1:23807-30283 GCA_964387115.1 uncultured Fibrobacter sp. | reverse complement strand
ATGCTGGAAGATCAGAAGCGTACTGTTCGTGCGCTGGGGTTAAAAAAAATCCGCAAAAGTATCGTTCATGACGATACTCCGAGTGTTCGCGGGATGATTAATAAAGTAATCCATTTGGTGCAAGTTGAAGAAGTGGATGGAGAATGACATGCTGAAATTAAATGAGCTTAAGCCGGCTGAGGGAGCCAGGAAAGTCGCAAAAAGAATAGGACGGGGTACCGGAAGCGGATCTGGATCAACAGCCGGAAAAGGAAACAATGGTGACCGGGCACGTAGCGGGTCCAAAGAAAAACTTTATTTTGAAGGCGGCCAGAATCCAATCACGAGGAGAATTCCTAAACGTGGCTTTATAAGTCCTTTCAAAGTTGAGTATCAGATAGTGAATGTTGGAAGTCTGGAAACTGTAGAGAATACCGGTAAAGAGATTACAGTTGAGTATCTTCATGAACTGGGGCTTATTCATGAAGTGGACAAGCCGGTGAAGATCCTTGGTAATGGGGAATTAACAAAGGCAGTTGCGGTCAAGGCACATTCTTTTTCCAAAACTGCAAGAGAAAAAATAGAAAAAGCAAAAGGGAAAGCTGAGGTTGTAAGTCGTGCTTGAGACTTTCAGGAACATATTCAGGATTCCGGAGTTAAAGAAGCGTATTCTTTTTACGCTCTTTATCGTATTTATTTACCGGGTCGGAGGGCATGTACCTACTCCTGGAATTGATCCAAGAGTATTGTCCGACTTTTTGGCGCAGTCTCAAAACTCGCTGTTCGGGCTTTATGACATGTTCGTTGGTGGGGCGTTCAAGAGGGTGACAGTTTTTGCGCTCGGTATTATGCCTTATATCAGTGCATCAATTATCATTCAGCTCTTAGGGACAGTTTTCCCCTACTTCCACAAACTCCAGAAAGAGGGTGGGGAAGGACGTAAGAAGCTGACACAGTATACCCGTTACGGAACTGTGCTTCTTTCAATTGTTCAGGCAGTCGGTATCAGTATTTTCCTTCAGAGTATCACTTCTCCAGAAACAGGAATACGAGCCGTAAATCCATCACTGGCTGGAATTAAGTTCACATTACTGACTACCATAAGTTTAACGACCGGTACCATGCTTATCATGTGGCTGGGCGAGCAGATAACTAACCGTGGTCTGGGAAATGGTATCTCCCTGATAATTTTCATCGGTATTATTGCTCAGTTGCCGGATGCTGTCTTGTCTGAAATTCAGCAGGTTATTGCCGGTACTCGTCATCCGTTAATGGAAATATTGATTCTTGCGATAATCATTGGTATGACAGCTTTCATAGTCATGATGACTCAGGCAACAAGGCGTATTCCGATCCAGACACCTAAAAAAGTTGTCGGTAACAAGATGTATGCCGGACAGAATACAGTTCTGCCATTGAGATTAAACATGGCTGGAGTTATTCCGATCATTTTCGCATCATCTATAATGACATTTCCTGGAATGATTCGCAGCTTTTTTCCTGAATCAGTTGTTATGGAGGATCTTTTCAGATGGTTTGCACCTGGCGGGGTTCTTTATTCTCTGAGTTTTGCTTTGCTGATCATTTTCTTTACTTACTTCTACACAGCCATTATATTTAATCCTCTTGATATCGCTGACAATCTCAAGAGATCCGGAGGTTTCATTCCCGGTATCAGACCTGGAAAGAAGACCGCTGAATTTCTGGATAATGTTTTAACACGTATAACACTTCCCGGGTCAGTTTTCCTGGCATTCATTGCGGTTGCTCCGTTTCTTTTGATGGGAGCAATGAAGATTAATTTCTATTTTGGCGGGACGAGTGTTCTAATCGTTGTCGGAGTTGCACTGGATACTCTTCAGCAACTCGAATCGCATCTGCAGATGCGTAATTATGAAGGATTTATGAAGAAAGGGAAATTGCGCGGCAGAAGGTTTTAGGTGCTGCCGTTAGAGAATAAACTATATGGCGAAAAATGATTCGATACAGGTAGAGGGAACGATCACTGAAACATTGCCCAACGCCTCATTTAAGGTGATGTTGGAAAATAAGCATGAAATACTCGCCCATATTTCGGGCAAGATGCGAATGAATTATATTCGAATCCTCCCAGGTGATAAAGTTTTAGTTGAATTATCGCCTTATGATTTGACACGTGGTAGAATTGTTTACAGATATAAGTAAAGGGGTGTAATCTTGAAAGTGCGTGCATCGGTAAAGAAAATCTGTAACGGATGCAAAATTATCAAAAGGAAAGGCGTTGTGCGGGTAATATGCGGAAAGAATCCCAAGCACAAACAGCGTCAGGGTTGATAAGCGGAAATTGGTTGAACGAATTTTCTAATTTGCAATCTGAATTTATTTTTTGTAATTATAAGGGGGTCATAACGTGGCTCGTGTAGCAGGAGTCGATATTCCAAACGGTAAAAGCATCGAAATCGCTTTGACCTATGTTTACGGAATCGGAAGGTCTGCATCCAAGGCTATTCTGGAGAAAGCCGGAATAGATCTCAACAGAAAGGCAAAAGATCTTTCTGAAGATGAACTGGACCGTATCCGCCGGATCATTGACAGTGAACATCAGACAGAGGGAAACCTCAGAAGTGCTGTCCGCATGAACATAAAACGCCTGATGGATATCGGGTGTTACCGTGGTCTTCGCCATCGTCGTGGTCTGCCGGCAAATGGCCAGCGTACACGAACAAATGCCAGGACAAGAAAAGGTCCGCGCAAGACAATTGCCAATAAGAAAAAAGCCACAGTCAAGGGTTGATGAACTTTTGCAGATGAGAGAGGTTTAGTGAGATGAATAAAGAAAGCAGCAGTGCCGGAAGTAGTGCCGGCAGTAGTGTAGCCAAGAAAGTTAAAAAAAGAGCTTCTGCTGAGGGCGTTGCACATATCAGGGCAACATTCAATAACACTATAATAAATGTCACAGATGCTCGTGGCAATGTGGTGGCATGGAATACACCTGGAAAGTCCGGATTCAAAGGCTCACGTAAAAGTACGCCATTTGCTGCAGGTATTGCGGCTGAGGTGGTAGGCAAAATGGCTTATGATGCAGGTGTAAGGAAGGTAGAAGTTCATTTGCGTGGTGCCGGTAATGGACGCGAGGGTGCAATTCGTGCTCTGGCAGCTGCAGGGATCAGGATTGTTGCAATAAAGGATTTTACGGCTGTGCCTCACAATGGCTGCAGGCCGCCGAAGCGCAGAAGAGTTTAATATTTTATTTATCGCATAGATCGAGGAGAAAGAACATGGCAGTTTATCATGGCCCCCGCTGCAGGCAGTGTCGCAGGGAAGGCGTGAAGCTGATGCTTAAAGGGGAGCGGTGCAAATCGGAAAATTGTGCTGTAGAGCGCAGGCCATTTCCACCGGGTATACGTGTATCAAAAAGAAGACGTTCAGCAACTGAATACAACATGCAGTTACGCGAGAAACAGAAAATCCGTCGTATTTACGGAGTTCTGGAAAAACAGTTTTCGCTTTATTTCGCGACTGCTGCCAAAGCATCCGGTGTTACCGGTGAGACATTGCTTCAGATTCTTGAGATGCGCCTGGACAATATCATTTATCGCCTTGGGCTGGCACCTTCACGTTCAAGTGCAAGACTTCTTGTCCTGCATAATCATTTCCGGGTAAACGGGAATAAGGTAAATATTCCCTCTATTCAGTTAAAAGCCGGAGATACGATTCAGGTCAGAGATAAGAGCAAGAATCTAGAAGTCATTCATAGTTCATTAAAAGCTTTGCGGGACATTCCGGAGTGGTTAACAATAGATAAGGTAAAGCTGGAAGGAACTGTAGTTCGCATTCCAGAACGTACGGCCATACCGGTTAACGTTCAAGAACAGCTCGTAGTCGAACTGTACTCCAGATAAAAGGGAGATTTGAAACGAAATGAAATGGAAAAGCTTGATGATGCCCAAAGGCATCCAGATCGAGAATCCAGAAAACATCCCGAATTTTGCGCGGGTGACTGTTGAGCCCCTTGAGCGTGGTTGGGGGCATACGGTAGGGAATTCCCTACGCAGAGTTCTTCTTTCCTCTTTACAGGGTGCAGCTGTGACATCGGTAAGAATAGATGGCGCTATGCATGAATATTCTACTCTGGAGGGAGTGGTTGAAGATGTTACAGATATTATTCTCAATATTAAGCAGCTCAGGATCAAACTTCTTGCTGATCATGACACAACACTTCGACTTGAGGTAAGTGGTGAGGGTGAAGTCAAGGCAAGTGATATAGAGAAAAATCCTGATGTTCAGATTCTCAATCCTGATCTACACATTGCTACCATTAATGCCGATGCAAAGCTTAAAATAGAGATGCGGGTTTCAGACGGTAGAGGTTATGTTGCCGCAGAGATGAACAGGCGTGAAGAAGACCCGGTCGGCTCCATTCCGATCGATGCGCTGTTTTCTCCTGTTATTAAAGTCAATTATGTTGTTGAAAATACACGTGTCGGTCAGCGTACTGATCTTGATAAAATCATTTTCGAGATCTGGACAGACGGCAGCATTACAGTTGAAGATGCGGTCGGATATTCAGCGAAACTCCTTTATGATCATCTTGAAATTTTCATCAATATAGAAGGTGAATTCGAACCTGTTCAGGAAACGATTCACGATGAGAAGACCGAAAAGCTCCGTCAGCTGCTCAAAATGAGAGTTGATGAACTTGAGCTGTCGGTAAGATCAAACAACTGCCTTAGAGCGGCCAATATCCATACTCTTGCCGATCTGGTGCGCAATCAGGAAGCTGATATGCTCAAGTACAAGAATTTTGGAAGGAAGTCGCTTGTGGAGATGAACCAGGTTTTGTCAAATCTGGGGCTTACATTTGGAATGGATGTAGACAAAATAATGGGTCACGGCCACGAGAGTGCCTGAGACTCATAATCAACTGTAAGGGTAAAATTTAGAGAAGGTATTTAACAATGCGTCATCTGGTATCTGGACGGAAATTAAACAGATCTGCAAGCCACCGTCGGGCTATGCTCTCAAATCTTGCTGTATCTATCCTTGACAAGGAGAGAGTAACAACTACTCTGGCCAAAGCTAAAGAGGTACGCAGTGTTGTTGAGCGCCTCATTACTTATGGTAAACAGGGAAGTCTTCATGCTGTTCGCATGGCAGCAAGGAGAATAAATGACAAGGCGGTGTTGAAGAAGTTATTTGATGATATTGCTCCTTCGTTCAAAGAGCGTGAAGGTGGATATACCCGGATCATCAAAATCGAAGACCGTAAAGGCGATAATGCCCCTATGTCTATTATTGAGCTGGTAGGGCGTGGTGGAGCTGCTGCTGCTGCGGTTCGGAAGAGCAAGAAAAAGCCAAAAGCCAAGTCTGCTTCTGAAGTTGCAGGAAGTGCTGAGCCTTCAGCACCCTCCGCGGCATCTGCGTCCGCGGAAAAATCTCCTAGCGAATCTGAAAAGTAAATTTGAAGGCGGCCTGTAAGGCCGCCTTCTGGTTTTTTGTGCATACTTTCCCTGAAAGGATATTTGTATGGCAGTAAGTTACAAAGAACTCGGTTTTGTTAATACCCGTGAAATGTTCAAAAAGGCTTTCGAGGGCGGCTATGCTGTTCCTGCTTATAATTTCAATAATATGGAACAGATTCAGTCTATCATTACCGCCTGCGGTAAATCAAATTCACCTGTAATTATGCAAGTGTCAAGTGGTGCCAGAAAATATGCCAACTCGACTCTTCTGCGCTACATGGCACAGGGAGCCGTACAGATGGCCCGCGATGCAGGACATAACATTCCTGTAGCGCTGCATCTTGATCATGGTGACACTTATGAACTCTGTGTATCCTGTATCGAAAGCGGATTCTCATCAGTTATGATTGACGGTTCACACCATTCATATGAGAAGAATATTGAAGTTACACGGAAAGTGGTTGAATACGCACATAAATACGATGTTACTGTTGAAGGTGAGCTGGGTGTACTTTCAGGTATCGAAGATGATGTACAGGCTGCAAAGTCGATCTACACACAGCCTGATCAGGTTGAAGACTTCGTAAAGAAGACAGGTGTTGACTCTCTGGCAATCTCTATCGGAACATCACACGGAGCATACAAATTCAAACCCGAACAGTGTACAAAAGATGCAAACGGGGTTCTGGTTCCGCCACCCCTTCGTTTTGACATCCTCGAAGAAATCGAGAAGAGAATCCCGGGTTTCCCGATTGTTCTCCATGGTGCAAGCTCTGTGCTTCCTGAGTATGTTAATATCATCAACTCTAACGGTGGCAAACTGAAGGCTGCTGTTGGTATTCCTTCTGAGCAGCTTCGCAAGGCTGCCAAATCTGCTGTCTGCAAGATCAATATCGATTCTGACGGCAGGCTGGTAATGACTGCGATGGTCAGGAAGACTTTCAACGAGAAACCTGAAGAGTTCGATCCCAGAAAATACCTGGGACCGGCCCGTGAAGAACTCATCAAGATGATGATCGACAAGAACGAGAACGTTCTTGGCAGTGCCGGAAAAGC
>CAYLVN010000003.1:0-23707 GCA_964387115.1 uncultured Fibrobacter sp. | reverse complement strand
TGTCGATAAACCTGTCCTCTTCAGGATTTACAGCCATTCTGGCCGGTTCCTGCATGAACCACTCCACTGATTCACGAATAGCTGCAGCGAAGGATTTTCTGCAACTAAAACCCGGGACAAACTTCTTTATTTTCGAGTTGTCGAAAACGCCGTTTTCTTTTTTATCGCCGAAGAGTGCACCGCGGGCTTCGGGGTAGACCCGCGCCAGGGCTTCAGATGGAATGAACTCCACAACCGGCTCTTTTCCAAGGGTTTCACCCAGCGTGCGATATATCTGGTTCCAGGAGAGTGCCTCATCGCTGGTTATATGAAATGCTTCTCCTATTGCCTCGTTGTTTCCTACAAGACCCGATATTCCTTCTGCAAAGTCTGAAGCTGCGGTTAGAGTCCAGAGTGATTCGCCTTTGTCATGAATAATAATCGATCTTTCATCGAGGATGCGTTGAGCGACGGTGAAGTCGTTGCCGCTTAGAGGTGAGGGGATCCAATTATTGCCGAAGGTGTGGGAGGGTCTGACAATGGTAACCGGAAAAAGAGGGCTGTTCACGCTCCAGAGGTATTCTTCGCATTTGATCTTATCCTGAGCGTAGGGCCAGAATGGATTACTGAGTGGAGTCTGCTCTGTAATTGGGATTTTTTTATGGGGTTTTTCATAAACGGTTGCACTGCTGATAAAAATAAACTGACCTGTTTTCTCTTTGAATATCTCAAAATCGGTTTTGAGGTTTTCAGGGACGAATGCGAAAAAGTCAATTACAGAATCCGCTTCACAGTTTGAGAGAATCCTCTTGAATTCTTCTGCGTTGTTCCGGTCGGCTTGGATATGTGTGTATTGAGGCGGAACAGGCCTCTTCCCAGTTGTTACAACGGATATGGAGTGACCTTTCCGGTAGAGGTTAGCTGCGACCTCGGATGATATATTTCCGGTTCCTCCGATCATGACAATTTTCATATCGAGATTTATCCTTAGTTTAGTGATGAAATGTTATAAATATAACACTCATTGTAGCCGATATCTTGTGAATCAGAGATACTTATGGTACAGATGTTATAATTCATATATTCAGAAATCAGGGCTTGCGGTTGATGGTATTGCTGGAAAACGACCCTGGTTGGACGGCTCTGTTAAATACTGGTTTACAGACAATCTCGCAATTGACGGGGTTTTAGGTTACAGGTGGAATTTTCACATACAGGCCCACCTGACCTATAACCTTGACAAATTTATTGATTTTCCCAAGTGATAGATGAGAGTTTGGTTCGGAGGCGGAACATGGGTTGATGTGCCTTCCGGGGTTGAGTTTGGTATACAGGCTAAAGGTGGGGCAGAGTGGTTCATGCCCTGGGCTCCCTGGGGTGTATTTGCGGAAATTCTTCCTGGAATCAATTTCCTGAATCCACATGGAAGTGACGTTTTTTCAGGAAATATCGGTGCCAGGTATTATTTCTTATATTTGAACTGAAGCGGCTTCCAGTCTCAAATCTGTTTTAAATAATCATTGGTTTTAAAAGACAGGGCACGGTAAAAAAGGCTGTGCCCTGATTTTTTTGGGATTGTGCAGCTGAGGCTCATTTGAAGAGGGCTCATTAATTCTATATATATGTGGTTGCATGGATCAGGGGCAATTAATCATATTGTATTTCCTTTCCGTGCATATAAACTGGAATAATATAGAGAGGAAGTGTGACAGATGGATGTGGTGCCGATAAAAAGGGCGTTGATCAGCGTATCAGATAAAACAGGAATTGTGGAGTTTTCAAAGGAACTTGTATCCCGGGGTGTAGAGATACTATCAACCGGCGGGACATCAAAGACACTGAAAGAAAACGGTGTTCCGGTAAAATCGGTCGATAGCTATACCGGACATCCGGAAATAATGGACGGCAGGGTCAAAACGCTGCATCCGAGGGTACACGGGGGCATTCTTGCAGTGCGTGAAAACCCTGAGCACATGAAGCAGATGGCGGAAAACGGGATAGAACCGATTGATCTGGTTGTAGTGAATCTCTATCCTTTTCAGAAGACTGTTTTGCGTAAGGATGTCACGATTGAGGATGCTATAGAGAATATTGATATAGGCGGTCCTACCATGGTAAGGAGTTCGGCCAAGAATCATGCCTATGTTTCAATTGTAGTCGATCCTGCCGATTACAGTCTGGTTCTCAGTGAACTGTCCAGATTCGGCGGGCTTACCTTTGAGAGCAGGAAAATGCTGGCTGTGAAGGCTTTCAGACATACTGCTGATTACGATGCAAACATCGACAAGTATTTGTCTGGAGTTTATCTTGACGAACAGATTCTGCGTATGTCGTATGTAAAAGGAAAGTCGTTGCGTTACGGGGAAAATCCTCATCAGAAGGCGGTCTTTTTCAAGGGGAAAAGCAATGAGCCGTCACTGGCTAATGCCCGTCAGCTGCATGGCAAAGAGTTGTCGTTCAACAATATTGTAGATGGTGATGCGGCATTGGAAGTTATAAAAGAATTTTCAGATTTCGCATCGGCAGCCGTAATCAAGCACACCAATCCCTGCGGGCTTGCTACAGGTAAGAGTCTGGATCAGGCGTTGGAGGCGGCCTGGTCAGGGGATCCGATATCCGCGTTCGGCAGTATTATAGCGGTGAACAGAGTAATGGACCGCAGTGCGGCGCAGGTGCTTGGTGGACGGTTTGTTGAGATGATAATAGCTCCTGATTTCACCCCTGAGGCGATACAATTTTTGCAGGAAAAGAGTATGGCAATCAGGCTTCTTGCTGTAGGTGATTTGCCCGGTTCTGAAAAAGAGTCTTTTACGATGAAGCATGTTACAGGTGGTCTTCTCTGGCAGGACAGGGATACTGCAGTTTCAGAGAAATGGGAAACTGTGACCAGTGAGCGTTTCCCTGAGCGTAAAGAGATGCTGGGGCATTTTGCCTGGAGTGTCTGCAAGCATGTGAAATCAAATGCTATTGTGCTTGCACATGAGTATGCTCAGGGTTTTTACAGAGTGCTCGGGATGGGAGCAGGTCAACCAAACAGGGTTGATGCACTGAGGAAGTTAGCTGTTCCCAAGGCTATAGAGAATCTGATTCGTGAGTATCAGGGCGCGAATCGTGAGATTCCAGGAAAGATGGAGTTTCCGGAGTTCAAGGAAATGGTAATGGCTTCGGATGCGTTTTTCCCATTTCCGGATGCAATTGAAGAAGCGAGCGAAGCCGGTATACGTTACATTGTGCAGCCCGGAGGATCGAAGCGTGATTCAGAGGTAATTGAAACCTGCAACCGATATGGGATAGCGATGGTTTTTACCGGTACTCGGCACTTTTGCCATTGAACCGAGGCACCGTATTTGCTCCATCTTCGGGGTCGTTTGATAAAGAATTGAGAAAAACATTTAAAAAGGATATTCAGTATTTATGGCAAAACATCTGGTAATAGTTGAGTCGCCTGCGAAGTGCAAGACAATCTCCAAGTATCTTGGGAAGGATTTTGCAGTTCGTGCAACGATGGGGCACATAATAGATTTGCCTGAAAAAGAGCTGGGTGTGGATATAGAGAAGGATTTTCATCCCAAATACACGACTTCCAAGGGGAAGCGGCGGATACTTCGTTCGCTCCGCGATGAGGCATCGAAGGTGGAGGATGTATACCTGGCGCCTGACCCTGATCGAGAGGGCGAAGCTATAGCCTGGCATGTTGCAGAATCGATAAAGAACGAGAATACAATTGTAAAGCGGGTGATGTTCAACGAGATCACCAAGCGTGCGGTGCTTTCTGCAATTGACAATCCTAAAGAGATCGACATGAACAAAGTCAATGCGCAGCAGGCACGCAGGATATTGGACCGTATCGTAGGTTATCAGGTCTCTCCGATACTCTGGCGCACTGTATTCAGGGGATTGAGTGCGGGCAGGGTGCAGTCTGTTGCATTACGGCTGATTTGTGAGCGCGAGGAAGCGATAAAAGCGTTCAAGCAGATGGAATACTGGTCGATACACGGTACATTTGGATATGAGGGGTCTTCTTTTTCTGCAAAGTTGTTGTCAATTGACGGGAAGAAAGGTGATCAGGAGCATGCCCTGATTCCTGACGAAGCTGCTGCAAAGGCTGTGATGAACCGCCTGAGGGGTATAAACTATACTATCAAAGATGTGACCCGATCCGAGAAGGTTCGCAAGCCGTATCCGCCATTTATCACCAGTACACTTCAGCAGGAGGGAGCCAGGAAACTGGGATTCTCGGCTGCAAAGACGATGATGATTGCTCAGCAGCTTTACGAAGGTCTGGAGCTTGGGGAACTTGGTTCGATGGGTCTTATCACCTACATGCGTACCGATTCAACCCGCATAGCCACTGAGGCTCTGCAGGATGCGGCAAAAGTCATTAAAATGCTTGCTGGAGACAAATACCTTCCTGCGGCCCCGAGGCTTTACGGGAAGAATAAAAATGCCCAGGATGCGCACGAAGCCATCAGACCCTCACAGGTAAACCCCGACTTCGCTCCTGAGAAACTGAAGCCGTACCTCTCACGCGATCAGCTGCGTCTCTACGAACTTATCTGGAAACGCTTTCTGGCCTCGCAGATGGAAAATGCCATTTTCGATTCTACAAGGGTGGATATCGAGGGGGAAGGGTGCCTCTTCAGAGCAACCGGTTCTATCATCAAGTTTGACGGATTTCTGGCACTTTATGATGAAACAGTTGAAGACAATTCAGAGACGGGGGAAAGCCAGAACGAGAGGCTTCCTGAATTGTCTGCACATAAGCCTGTTTCACTTAAGGATCTTCTGGAAAAGCAGCATTTTACACAGCCACCGCCTCGTTATACCGAAGCATCGCTGGTAAGAGAGCTAGAGGACAAGGGTATAGGAAGACCCAGTACATACGCCCAGATTATTGATACTCTTAAGAGACGTAAGTATGTTATGCTTGAATCCCGCCGTTTTGTGCCTTCCGAGGTTGGCATAATGGTAAAGAACATACTTGTAAAAGAGTTTTCAGAAGTGTTCGATGTAGGTTTTACGGCCGATATGGAATCATCTCTTGACAAGGTGGAAGTGGGGAGTGCAGACTGGGTGCAGGTTCTAAAAGATTTCTACGGTCCCTTTTCCGTGCGTCTTACCGATGTGCGTCAGAGTATAAAGGATCTCAGGGCTCAGAATCAGGAAGTGACCGAGCGGACTTGCCCCGGGTGCGGAAAACATCCTCTTGTGATCAAGTGGAGCCGCAATGGCAAATTCCTTGCCTGTCAGGGATTTCCAGCCTGTAAGTATACTGAGCCTCTGGAGAAGACAGAGGCTGTGCAGACAGATGAGTTGTGTGATAAATGCGGAGCCCCGATGGTTATCCTTACCATCAACGGAAACCGGTTTCTGGGGTGCTCCAAGTATCCGGAGTGTAAGAACACAAAATCCATGTCAACTGGTGTACACTGCCCTCAGAAGAATTGCGAGGGGACTCTTGTGGAACGCAAGACCCGTCGGGGCAAGATATTCTACGGCTGCAGTGCATATCCCAATTGCACATTTGCGACCTGGGATCGTCCTGTCGATCAGAAATGTCAGAAATGCGGCTTTCCCATGATGGTTTATAAGGAAACCAAACGGAAGGGTGCAGTGATGAGGTGTGTTTCCTGCAGGGATGAGATTCTGATCAGCCAGGGCACTCCAGAAGGGACCGGGACTGCAGAGGCATAAGGCTCTCTTCGGGCTGATTGTATGGGTTTAAACGACAGGGTCAGGCTTCGAACCTGGCTCTTTTTTTTCGAGGTTTGTTGATTGCTGGTTAATAAAACTGGTTCTAAAGTGGCAATTATAGGGGCAGGCCTTGCGGGGTGCGAGGCTGCACTGGTTTTATCCAGGATGGGCATAAAGGTCGATTTATTCGAGGCTCGTCCCCACAGAATGACTCCTGCACACAAGACATCTTCTCCTGCAGAGCTTGTCTGTTCCAACTCTTTTAAATCAGATCAGATTCCATCCGCGCATGGTCTTCTGAAAGCGGAACTGGCTGTTCTTGATAGTCCGCTTCTGGATGCAGCAAAGAGATGTGCCGTTCCGGCCGGTTCTGCATTAGCTGTTGACCGGGAGCTTTTTTCAGAGACGGTTGATAATCTCCTCAGAGAAGAAAAACGCATCGAAATTATCAGGCAGGAGCTTTCCAATCCTCCTGAGGGTTATGAGTTTTGTATAATAGCAGCCGGACCTCTTGCATCAGAAAGCCTTACCAAATGGTTAGCAGAGACATTTTCATCCTCATCACTTAACTTTTATGATGCAATTGCACCGATAGTGTCGGCGGATTCGATTGACAGATCTATTGCATTCAGTGCCTCAAGGTGGGAAGAGGGAGATGGTGATTATCTGAACTGTCCATTTACAGAGGAAGAATACCGGATATTCTACGATGCATTGAGGGAGGCGGATCAGGTAGTCGCGCGTCAATTTGAGGATCAGAAGTTTTTTGAAGCCTGTCTTCCTGTTGAAGTCTTGGCAGGGAGGGGTTATGAGGCTCTGGCTTTCGGTACACTGAAACCGGTGGGCCTGATAGATCCGCGCACAGCAAAACGGCCATTCGCGGTTTGCCAGTTAAGGAAGGAAAATATCGCCGGTGAAAGTTACAACATGGTAGGTTTTCAAACCCGCCTGACAATCCCTGAGCAGAAACGTGTTTTTCGCCTGATTCCAGGTTTGGCCGGTGCAGAGTTCATGAGGTATGGAAGTATTCACCGCAACACATATCTTGACTCACCCCGGATTCTTTCAGAAGATCTCTCATTTCGAAGCCGTCCTTCACTCTTTTTATCGGGGCAGATATGTGGAAGTGAAGGATATACAGAGAGTGTGGCAACCGGACATTTGGCAGCGCTTTCGCTTGCCGCAAAAATGACGGGTAATACATTTGCTCCACCGCCTCCTGAAACCGCGCTTGGATCTCTTATGTGCCATGTCACCGGTTCTAAAGAGAAGGTCTTTACCCCCAGCAACATTCATTTCGGACTTTTTCCGCCTCTTGAGAATGTAAAGAGGGGCAGGCTGGGAAAGAAGGAAAAAAAAGAGGCCCTTTGTCGAAGGGCACTGGACAAGATAAACGAGTGGAAAAAAGATCATTCATTCAGCCGTAACCAATCGGCTATGTGATGAATGATTCTGGTTTAAAGGGCTGTAAGTGAGTCTGAGAGTGTTTTTCTGATTTCCTCGGGAATTCTTCTGGCTCGTCCATCGGGACTCATGCAGGCCAGTCGTACACTTCCTTTCACAAGCAGTATACCAGACTGATTTTCAATGAGAGTGTCAAAGCCTACAGTTGCAGATGTGATTTCAGTGCAGACTGATTGAACATCGAGCAGATCATTGTAACGGGCGGGAGCACGATATTTTATGTTTGCTTCAATCACGGCAAACAGGATGTTGTTTTTCTGATAATTTGAAAGATCTATTCCTCTGTCCCGAAGGAATTCAGTTCTGCTGCGCTCCATGTATTTGAGGTAGTTTGCGTAATAAACGACATTGCCACAGTCGGTGTCTTCATAATAAACCCGGATATTCATCTATTTTGCCTCGATATTGAATTCTTTGATTTTTCGCCAGAGAGTTGAGCGTGAGATGCCAAGTTTTTTGGAAGTTTCGGTATAATTGTAGTTGGTTAGTATAAGAGTTTGAGAGATGTGTTTTTTTTCCATTTCCGATAGTGTCAGCAGTTCTCCGGAATCGGCATTGGAGTCCGGACTTGGCCCTGAGAGCAGAAGTCTGTTACGGAACATGAAGTCAGGCAGGTCTTTTTCTGTGATCTCATTACCTTCTGCAAGAACCACCGCATGCTCCAGGATATTTTCCAGTTCCCTGATGTTTCCGGGATATTCATAGTTTGCCAGAATTGCTTCAGCGGCCTTTGAAACACGGTTGATTTGTTTATCAAAAAGCTGATTATATCTGTGTACAAAGAGGCGAATAAGGTTGGGGATTGTTTCTTTTCTCTCCCGCAAAGGTGGGAGGTAAAGATAGAAGACGTTGAGGCGGAAGAAAAGATCTTCTCTGAATTTACCCTGTTCCATGAGTCTGGTCAGGTCTTTATTTGTGGCTGCGATGATTCGTACATCGACGGTTCTGTTTGTTGTCTCACCGATTCTTCTGAATTCCCTCTCCTGGAGAAACCGGAGCAGTTTTACTTGCGCGGTCATTGAAAGCTCGCCAACCTCATCCAGGAAAAGTGTTCCAAGGTGGGCTTCTTCAACCAGTCCGGGCTTGTCGCGGTCTGCGCCGGTAAATGAGCCTTTTTTGTATCCGAAGAGTTCGCTTTCAAACAGGGATTCGGGAATGGCACCGCAGTTCATGGCCACAAACCTGCCATCGGGCCTTTTAGACAAGCGGTGGATTATTTTGGAGAAGAATTCTTTTCCGGTACCGCTTTCACCGCCAATGAGGATCGTTGAATTTGTAGGTGCAATTTTCTTGGCGTATCTCAGAACTTTTTCCATCGATGGTGAGCCGGCCATGAGGTCAGAGAGAAACTGCTGCTCGAGCTGAATCTGATCGTTACTATGTTCTATGCGCAGTTCAATTTTGTCCAGAACCAGCTTGAGGTCAGTCATCTTGAACGGTTTTACCAGATAGAATGCGGCACCATTGCGGAGGGCGTTTGTGGCTTCCTCCAGCTCATTGAGGGTGGTAAACACAACGATTTCGGCGCTGTATCTGGTACGGATATAGCTTACAATATCAAGTTCCAAAACCGGCATCCGTTCGATATCCAGAAAGACGATACAGACTGCAGACTGTTCAAGAGATGAGATAGCCTCGGTTTGGGAACCGGACTCTGTGACATGAAATCCCTGCAAAGAGAGGTTTTCTCTGATTTTTGCTCTGAATGGGATATCTGAGGAGATAACCAGTACAGATTTATTTTTATTGTCTGAGTTAGTTGCAATATTTGACATAGTAATCTTATGTAGTAGAGCTGGAAATATGTTAATTTTTAACCAGTTCCGAGTCTTTTAAAATACGTTTTAGAAGTCTGTTTTTACAACCCATCATTTATAGATGGCCGATTTTCGAAGGTTAACCGATGCGCCGCAAAAAGGTCAGGAGAAAGTTTCTAAGTCCTGTCAGACTGATTGAGATTACAATTGTATTCGTTTTACTTTCCGTAATTGCAGTTGTTGTTATGGGATTCTTCCCTTTTTCCCACCCTGTGTTGAGAGATTATGCCAATGCGGTTCTGATCAAAAAAGGAGCTGAAGACTGCTCATTTGAAAATGTTGTAGTCACACCCTGGAAAAAAATCGAATTGTATGGTCTTGACTTTCAGATAAACAGAAATGATCTGAAAAGCCATATTCAGATTGAACGGCTCAAGCTCTCATGCAACCTGTTTTCTTTATTGCTGCACTGGGGAGAGCTGAAAGATGATTTAGCCTGTTTTTCCATTACTATTAAGGAACAGCTCTTTTCCAGACCTTATGTCACCATGGATGAAATAGTGCGATTAAAAAATCACCATAATAGTTTAAATGATCTGGAAATTATCAAGGGAGACATAGGTATAACCAGAGGGGATGAAATTACTACTTCCATACAGAATCTTTCGGCACATGTTTTTTTTGAGGAGGGTAAGGCAGAAGAGATCCAGATGTCTTTTGAAGGAGAAAAGGTTTTTGCAGGGAGAAATAGTGCTGAGCATTTTAAAGGAACCGCTACCTACAATAACGGCAGGGTGAGGTTCAACAGATGTAAGGGTCGGGCATATAATGGCAAGTTCAAAATTAACGCGACTATAAATTTATTAAACAGGTATCTGGAAAAATCTGATTTGTCCGGTTCCAATTTTGATCTTCAGAGTTTTTGTAAAGGTCAGCATTTTCAGAAAGGAAAGATCAGTGGCAGAGCCGATATTGAAATGAATCTGCATGGGTTCCTGATTATAGACTCACTGAGGGGTACCGCAGTTGTGACAGCCTCAGATGTGTCAGTTTCGGAATTTCCCATTCAGAATGCATTTTCAAATTTTCTGATGGTTCCTCAATTTTCCAGTCTTTATTTTCAGAAAATCAGAGCAGATCTTGAGTTTAAGCCGCAGGGAGTTATCCTTACCAGAATTAATGGGAACGGGGAGATGTTAGATATAGTATCGGATGGCTGGATTGATAAAGGGGGAACAATAAATCAACAGATGCAAGGAGAGATTTCCGAGACACTGGCTGAAGATTTATCAAATCTGGTGGTAAACTCACTTGAATCAACAGAGAGGAATGGAAGGCTCTTTAAATGCAGGGTGTACGGCAGCTTTTCCAACCCCAGAATTGAACTCGACAAGGCGATTTTGAAGAAAGCTGTCGGGAATGTTTTTCAGAACGTCAGGCAGGGATTTCATGAACTCTTTAAGAAAAAGTAGATCTTGAGTATGTCGGAAGAGTAAATTCAAAAAGATCAGTTTTATTGCTGTCGCACTCATCACACAAACCCAATAACAAGGAACACATATGGAAGTAATAATTACTCCGAATTATAAGGAAATGAGTAAGACATCCGCGAAAATAATAGCCAATGAGATCAGGCGCAAACATGACCTGGTACTTGGATTGGCAACCGGTGATACACCTGTAGGTACATATAATGAACTTGTTAAGATTCACAAAGTGGAGGGGCTTGATTTCTCGAAAATCAGTTCTTTCAATCTCGATGAATATGTAGGTCTTGCACCGCTTCACAAGAACAGTTATAACTATTTTATGCATGATAATTTTTTTAAACACATAAATATCAATATGGCAAATGTTTATGTTCCACAGGGCAATACGAATGACCCGGAGGAGTTCAGCCGGTGGTATGAGCTGCAGATAAAAAGAGTCGGCGGAATTGACCTGCAGATTCTCGGTATCGGCGGTGATGGGCACATAGCTTTTAACGAGCCCGGATCATCATTTGCCAGCCGTACCAGAGTCAAAGCCCTTTACAAACAAACAATAGAGGACAATTCCAGATTTTTCTCGAGTATAGATGATGTCCCCAGGTTTGCAATAACAATGGGAATCGGTACTATTCTGGAAGCAAGAAAGATTCTGCTTATAGCAAATGGCGAGAAAAAGGCAGATGTTGTGGCTTCTTTTATTGAGGGGCCGGTAACGAGCCAGATTACTGCGACCGCTTTACAGCTTCATACTCATGTGACTGTCGTTCTCGATCAGGGCGCAGCATCAAAGCTGACACGTACGGAATATTATAACTGGGTTCGTGACAACAAGCATATGGTTCACAAATCGGTGGGCCGTTAACAGCATCTCGGTGTTCACAGCATCTGCTGTGGACACGCAACTTATCCCCTGCAAAGAAATGAACATCAGCCAAAAAAATAACAGGGAGCCTGTAATGAAAACCAGGATAATGGAAATTATCGGAGACAACTGGCGATCTTCTGAACATATAAGAAACTTTCAGAGCATAAGGAGCAGTAAGAACAGCCGGTTGTTTGTCGACAATGTAAGGCCCCTTTCTTCTGAGGAGATAAAAGTACTCCAGGCGCAGGGGAACAGGTCCGGGGAGTGGGACAGGATACTTGTTGTACCGGAATTCTCGACTGAACACATTTACGATAACCTGTTCCAGGGTAAATGTGTGCTTGGCGGGTTCAGGGGCTGCGACATGCAGGCTTACAAGGGAGTGCAATTCCCGTCTGGTATTTACAAAAGCGTAATCTGCAACTCGGAAATCGGCAACGAATGCCTTGTCTTCAGAGCCGGTATGATATCCAACTGTGTTGTAAAGGACAACGCAACAATTTACGAAACGGGAGCTCTGCTCTGTACAGGGAAAAGCAGTTTTGGAAACGGCAGGTTAATATCCGTCGGGATAGAAACAGGCGGACGTGAGGTAGGAAGTTACGCAGAAATTACTCTTCAGATTGCCTCGGAAGTAGCGCTTAACAGAGATGATCCCGCACAACAGAAATTATATGAATCTTTTGTAAAAACCTATGCCGATGAATGCAGTGCCTCAATCAGTCTGATTGAGGGAGGGGTGGTAATCCGCAATACTTCCAGGGTAGAGGATTGTTTTATCGGGAAGGGCTGTGTAATAGATGGGGCCACATTGGTGCAGAACAGTACAGTGCTGAGCAGTCTCGATGAGCCGGTAAACATAAGTCATGGTGCGTTTGTCCGTAATTCGATCCTTCAGTGGGGGTGCGAAGTTACCTCCATGAGTATTCTTGATGATTCGGTGTTGACCGAGCATTCGCATGTTGAGCGCCATGGCAAGGTGACATCAAGCATAATCGGGCCAAACACCGGGATTGCTGAAGGTGAGGTTACATCCTGCCTTATAGGGCCTTTTGTCGGCTTTCATCACCAGGCACTTCTAATAGCGGCGATCTGGCCTGAAGGAAAGGGGAATGTAGCTTATGGAGCCAATGTGGGGTCCAATCATACGTGCAAGGCTCCTGATCAGGAGATCTGGTGCGGAGAAGGGCTTTTCTTCGGACTGGGAGTGAATATAAAATTTCCCTGCGATCTTACACGGGCACAGTACAGCCTCATTGCCACATCCGTAAATACGCTTCCTCAGCGCGTCGAATTCCCGTTCTCGCTTATAAATACACCATCTTTTCACCCGCAGAATCTGCCGCATCTGCACAACGAGATCTTTCCAGCCTGGGTTCTTTACAATAACATTTACACTGTGATGCGCAATGAGGATAAATACCTGAAGCGTAATAAAGCCCGCAGGAGCAAGTTTACACCTGATGTGTTCAGACCGGAGATCGCGGATTCGATGATAAGGGCCCGTGATGCGCTTGTTAATGTACCGGTGACTCTTGAAAATTATACCGATATGGAGATAAAAGGGCTCGGGAAAAATTTTCTTACTGAAGCAAGCCGGGTGAAAGCTGTTGAAAGCTACAATTTTTACATCGAGTATTATTGCCTCCGGGCTCTGAAGGATGCAGTCTCTGCCTTTATCGGACAGGGAAACGTGAAATTTAATGGAGATATCCTGACTTTACCTCTTACTCCAGTATGGGAACATGCGCGTAAGGTAATTGATTCTGAAGGATACTCCAGGAGGTCCATAAAAGAAAACCTTCAGCGGTTGATTTCCATAATAGAGCAGATTGCCGGTGATACAGAGAAATCAAAGCTTCGTGATGATTATCGCGGCTGCAGGATAATAGATGACTATCCGTATGCACATGAATCGGCCACGGAGGATAGTTTTGTCAAAGAAATGTGGAAAAAAACAGCAGAATCCAGAGCTGAAATAGAGAAAATTATTTGCGCTTTGTGACCATTTTTACCCGGAGTTTTACATCTTTTGTAAAACTCCTTCCGGACTGAATTGGAAAATATCACCCTTACCCCCAGGGCGCTTGAACGCAGGCTCAAGCGCCATCTGCTTAAAGAGCCACAGAATTTTTTTGCCATCATTACGCCCGGTTTTGAGCATCTGCTGAAAAAAGAGATAGCCGGAATGGGCATATCAGTAACCCGGGAAATCAGCGGGGGAGTGGAGTTTACCGGACCGATAGATCTGGTATATTCTGCAAATCTGCGGCTCAGGACAGCAAACAGGATTCTGATGCGTATCGCCTCTTTTACCTGCAGATCCTATCCGGAGCTCTACAATAAGTCAAAGCGTATCAGCTGGGAACTTTATACAGGTTTCAACAGAGAGATCTCATTTTCAGTATCATCCACAAACTCAAGACTTCATCACTCACAGCACATTTGCGATGCGGTTTTCGGGGCTATAAAAGATCAAATGGAAAAGCATGGCCTGGAAATCCAGAGCCGTAAAGATTCTCTGCTCAAATTTTTCATCCGTTTTGCAGATGACAACTGTACGATCAGCATTGACACCAGTGGAGAACTTCTTTACAAACGAGGTTACAGGCTCCAGAGTGGATATGCCCCGATACGGGAGACCACTGCTGCGGCTCTTTTAATGGAAGCAGAATGGCAGAAGTATAAGGTGGTGGCGGATCCATTGTGCGGATCAGCTACATTTATGCTCGAAGCGGCACTGATGTCACATAACAGGGCTCCGGGTATCAACCGCCAATTCGCCTTTTACACATGGCCCTCTTTTAATGAACGCAAATGGGAACAGTATAAGAGCCAGGCCAGAATGGAAGAGATCAACAGTAATGAGCCTGTGCTTATTGCATCAGATATCAGTTCCAGAGCACTTGAGGCTGCACAGGAAAATCTCTCGAGGCTGGAGCTCAACGGTGCTGTCAGACTTTTGAAACAGGATTGTTTGTGCTTTGAATACACATCGGACAAAGGACTGATTATTTCAAATCTTCCCTATGGAAAGCGGGTGGGTGCCTCGATAGAGCTTAAGGAATTTTACAGAAGATTCGGGGCTCATCTGAGAAAAAAATTCAATGGGTGGAGTTTTGGATTTGTTGTAGCTGACAAGAATTTTGAGAAAACAGCTGGGCTCAAGATTCGAAAAGAGTCAGGATTTGTAAATGGCGGGATAAGAGTGCGTTTTGTGACTGGTAAGATAGTCTGAGAATTGCGGCTGCGATGGTCAGTTTCCGAAAAGATCCTGCTGACCAGAGGTGATTTTATCGAAACTCGTTCCAATCAGTTCCAGTACCGAATCAGCCACAGGTTTGATTTGACAGTCTATATAGTGGGTGTAGTCAATAGCGGAAGATATCTTCTGCAGCGGCTGGGGCCCGTCAAGAGTGATCAGGTACTTTATCAGGTGCCCCGGCGAGTCTAACTGTTTTGCAGCCTGAACATGAGGGGGAATATTGAGTGTGTATTCCTCAACTCTTTTACGCAGCCTCTTCTTATAGATCAGTTTATTATCAACAGAGCCGCTCTTTATTTTCAAAACAACGTCGTTGATATATTCATCCAGAAGCTTTCCCGAAAAGACTCTCGTAATGAGCTCCTGTTGAAATTCTTTGGCCAGATCGGTCCAGTCTGAACGGGCCGATTCCATTCCTTTAAAAACGAGTCTGAAACCTGATCCGTCAAGAATGCTTCCGCAGTAATGTTTTTTGCTTCCGTGAGCAGCGCCCCTTACAGCAGGTATAAGGAAATGACGAAAGTGGTCCTGATATTCGAGTTTGAGTATTGAATTGACATTGAAGGTGCTCTTGAGGTGCTCTGAGAGCCATGTCGTTATTTCTGCAGAGAGTGTTTTGCCGATCTGGTCTGCCTGGAGTTCTTTTCCGGGACCCAGAAGTACAAAAAGGGAGTCAGTGTCTCCGTAGATGACTTTATAGGGAGTGGAGGATGAAATATGACTGACAGTTGTTTTAAATATGTACTGACCGGTTCTGGTGATAGTTGATGCCAGTTCAGCAGAAAAGAATCTGCAGCCTGGAGCGCCTAACACACCATAAAAGCTGTTCATAAGGATTTTGATGGCCTGGGAGAGATATGGATTGTTGCTTTTTTTTGCCGCTGCGCGTGCCTCAAGCAGATTATCAATAATTTCCGGAAGGATAAAGGTGTCAGAAGAGAAAAGGGTGCCTGAGGGATTTCTTACAGGACTGGCAGATGGTACAATATGACCGAGTGGATCTATTTTGAAGGTTGAGATTATTGACGGGTAAAGACTTCGGAAATCAAGCACCAGTACATTTTCATAGATGCCGGGGACAGGTTCCAGTACAAAACCTCCGGGAAGCGGTGTGGATGGCGACTGGACATCTGACACATCACCTGCCACATAGCCTTTACGGTGGAGTCGGGGAAGATAGAGATAATCAAAAGCCGCTATGCTTCCACCGGTCCGATCAAGGAGATGTCCGCTGCGTTTTGAACGTTCAATTGCATTGGGCAGGATCCCTGCTTTGTCAAATATCTCTTTAGTCAGTACCGCGTCCTTGAGATTGTATTTAGCAAGAGAGAACTTGTCGGAGATGAATCGCCGGTCGATTTCATTGATCTTTTCCTTCCCTGTCAATTCAATCTCTTTGGTTTCATTGAGCATCTCAGAGGCTACAAAGTTCAGTGAATACTCTTCAAAGGTTTGAAAATTGGCCCTGAGCATAAGCGGTACATCCATTACAACCCTTCCGGGTATCCTGGCGCTCCATTTTGTTCCATCTGCGCTTTGCACTATTCTGGAACCGGTATCACGGCCCATATCAAACCGGACTGAAAGATTTTTACATCTCTGCTGGATAGTTCTGAGGTCGAATTCGACAATGTTCCACCCGATAATCACATCCGGGTCACATTTTCCCAGATATTTGAAAAAATTTATGAGAAGATCCTTCTCATCCCGGCAGTAGAAGATCCAATCCCTGCTCTCACCTTTGCCTTCAATGAAAACGGCATCACCTGTGCCATGACATGCAATACTGTAGATACGTCCTGTCGATGCCTGCGTTTCGATGTCGATTGACATGACTTTAAGCTCCGGTGATACATCGGTTCCGCGGATCTGGGGATTACGCATCAGAATTGTCCCGTTTTCTCTGATGATGTGGCCGAGTGCCTCAAATCCGCCATTTACAAATCTCTCCATCAGGTATCTTTCTGCTGGATGAATATCAGATTCGTAAAGGATGGTTCCTTCTCTGCGGAGTTCCCGCAGGCAGTCCAGATATGAGGTATGACTCCGGAAATAGAGGCAGTCTACAGCTGTCCCATCCATCGCCTTAAGCGGGAGCTGTTTTCTTTGGGCTGCTCTGCTGGTTAAATCTTCACTGGTTGACCGGGGTACAAAAAAGAGGGGACGGGAATTATCAATGACTATTTTGACCGGTTCCCTGTTTTCGGTGATAGAGTAAAGGGTGATTTCAAAGTATCCTTTAAAATCACGAAAAGAATAGTTCAGAAGAAAACAGGAAAGGGACTGGGATTCGGTCATCTCTATAAAGATACATCGAAGAGAAAGAGAAGTTAAGAAGTTAAGAAGTTTCAAGATAAGAGTCGCAAGTTTTAGAAATTTAGAGCCTGAACCCTGAACCTCTGAATGCTGAACCTCTGAACGCTGAACCTCCTACTTAAAAAAAATTCACCTTTTAACCCTATCTGAAACCATTTTATAATAATGCTTGTATGTATCTCATAGTTACGGGAAAAAACAACATTCAACCCGGGGAGGAATCATGGACAACATGTGGGAGAAAATCAAAAAGGGGCTCAAAGACGGCGCTGCATTATCAATGGAGAAGATAGAGGAGTACACCAAGCTTGGTAAGCTGAAGGTGGAAGAGATGGCAGCCAAGCGCAAAATAGAGCGCAATTTCATGGATCTTGGGGAACGTGCCTTTGACCTGATTGAAGAGGGGAAGGGGAGCGATGTAGCCCAGGACCTTACAGTCAGGAAGTCGGTTGAGAATGTAAGTGCTCTCAGAGACGAGCTCAAAGAGATTGAGCTTAAAATGCAGGAGATCACCGAAGCATCCAAACAGGATAAGACCGAAGAGGATAGTGATCTCAGTGGCGTCTAACTGATGAAGAAGAAGACGATCTTAATTGTTCCGCCACAGGGGTCTGCAGTAAAAGCCATCAGGATTCGGCTCTCTGTGGCGGTTGCTCTTTTTGTACTGGTGACGATCGGATTTGCAGGTTATTTTATTCCGTTCAACAGTTTAACTCTTAATGTAGTTGAGCAGAACCAGAAAAAGAACCTTTCAGATCAGAATAAGTCTTTATTACAGAGAATCAATTCAACTCTTAAACTACTCAATAACTTAAAAGACCAGGTCGGCAGGCTCGAAGAGAAGCGGCTGGCTGTATCAAAATCAACCACCACAGGCAATAACCCTGAGTCTCAAAAAAAAACCGGAATTGACTTCAGCCGTCTTCAGGCAGATGAGATGCTTGTCTATGTAGAGAGTCAGGAGTCAAAGCTCAAATCGTTTATCGGATCCTTTGAAGAACGTAGTAATATTTTCGAACGTATTCCAGTGATCAGTCCGGTTCCCGGATCTCAAATGATCTCCCGACGATTTGGCAGCTCCAGGGATCCATTTTCAGAAAACTTGAAATGGCATAACGGTATCGACTTTGTGGCATCTGAGGCATACCCGGTGATTGCAACGGCTTCCGGTACTGTAACAAGAGTCGAAAATCACCCTGTATGGGGAAAACGGATTCATATAGATCATGGGGAATTCAGGACTATCTATGCGCATCTGGGAAAAACCGGTGTTGCAAAAGGTAAAAAGGTAAACAAGGGTGATGAAATCGGGTCAATAGGGATGTCGGGTTTCAGCACCGGACCCCATATCCATTATGAGATCTGGTGCAACGGCTCAGCGGTAAATCCGGAAGATTATTTTTTCCCTGACATAGAAAGCGCATCACTGGATGCCCAGTCAGGGAAAAACTTATAGCATTATAACTGCGGTGATAGTCGCAATCAGAACAGATGCTGCTGCTATTGCCAGAATCAGGTTAAGCTTCGCTTTTTTCTTTACAGGAACCCATTGTGGAAAACTTGCCGGATCGTTCATGTACCGGGAGACTATATCCGCAGGAGCCCTGTCGCTGATCATTCTGAGGATCGCAAAAAGCTCATGACCAAAATCTGCAGCGCTCGCAAAACGATCCTGCGGTTCCAGAGCAAGACTCTTATCGATGGCACTGACCAGTTCTTTCGGCACAGGAATTCCATGAGTGTCAATGGGTCTATACTGACTTCTTGTTTTTTTCTGTACCAGCTCAGAAAGTGTCTTCTGAGGAAAGGCCCGTGCTCCTGTTACCATTTCGTAAAGTACTGTCCCGAGTGAGAATATGTCGCTGCGGTGATCCAGTGTTTTCCCGTTGAGCTGTTCAGGGCTGAGGTAGACCATCGTTCCAATTATTTTTGCACCTACGGTGTGAAGGCTGACCTCACTGGGTCTGGCGATTCCAAAATCCATCAATTTGACTATACCATCTTTTGATATCACGATGTTATCTGGCTTGATGTCACGATGGATGAGGCCGCGATATACTTTCCCATAGATAGTGTAATCTTTTACGTGGGCATAGTGAAGCGCCTGAGAAACAAAGTAAGCCACTGATAGAGCCACTGCCAGGGGAAACCTTGTGTTCTGGGCTATGAGGTTTTTTACAGAGATTCCATCGATGAACTGCATCTCAATGAAAGGAATCTGCTGATCGATATACCCGATATTATGAATCTCGACTATGTTGGGGTGATGAATATCGGACATTATCTTAGCTTCAGTAAGAATTCTCTCTTTGGCTTCTTTATCATAATATTTTTTCAGCACCTTAACGGCTCTGACCACCTCAAGCCCCTCATGCCATACTTTGTATACTGTGGCACTTCCGCCTTCTCCAATCAGCTTCAGAACTTTGTTGGGGCCTATTTTGTCACCCTCCTTGGGAAGGGGGAGGTTCTGGCTTTTGTAGGGGTTTTTGACCTGCTCATCGACTTTAAGATGCCAGGATCCCGGATTATCGTTTGGCAAATTGCTCATAGCTATTTACCTTTTTAATTAAAAAAGTGCTATATTAAAGATTCTTGGTCTGCCTATACGCAGTGTACAGCGATGCGCAGAAGCTTGAAAATAAATCTGATTCAGTTTAGATTGATCGGTTTAACCTTGCGTGGATTTCCTCTAACAGGACACCGTAAGATTCAGGCTAAACAGACATTGAACATAAAATATTAATTGCCTGCTGTCATTCATAATGCAAATGCAATCTTCAGGAACTAAAGATAATATACTGGTTATCAGATTCTCCTCAATGGGCGATGTAATCCTTTTGGCACCGGTTCTGGAGGTATTGAAAAAGAGATATCCTGAGGCTTCTGTAACGGTTCTGACAGATCCGCTCTTTACAGAGCTTTTCCGTGATGATCCACGGATCTCCTCCGTAATAGGGCTTAAGAAAGGGAAAGAGGATGATATCGGCTCGATTATGGCCCGGAAGTGGGACCAGGTGATCGATCTTCAGAACTCCCACAGAAGCAAACGTATTACAAAAAAGCTCAAGAGTGGAGAGACCGATTTCTGTTTTGACAAGCTGCACATCAAGAGATTTTTTCTTCTCTTTTTCAGGCTTGATTTTTACTCAAGTAATGACACAGTTACAAACCGCTATATTCGTGCTTCCGGATGCATTCCCAACAGTGATGTCGCACCCAGATTGTTTTTTAATTCACCGCTTCCGGCACAGGTAGAGGAGATGTTTCAATGCGGCAGTATTGTGCGCCCCACTATAGCACTGTTTCCTTTCAGCGCATGGAAAAACAAAGAATGGCCCAGGGAGTACTATGTTGAAGTAGGAAGGTATTTCCTTTTTAAAGGGTGGAATGTGATTGTAATGGGTGGTCCCGATGAGCAGAGGCAGGCCGAGAGAATCCGGTCTGAAATCGGAAACAGGTGTATCTCGACCGCAGGAAAGATTTCTTTATATGAATGCGGCTGTGTTCTCAACAGGTGCACTCTTGCATTGGGTAATGACACCGGATTGGCGCATCTTGCCCGCGCGTGCGGAGTTAAGACGGGAATAATTTTCGGACCTACAACCCGCCAGTTTGGCTTTTTCCCTTCCGGCAGCCCCGCATCCAGGATATTTGAGACCAGATTGTGCTGCAGGCCATGTCATGCACACGGCGGAAATTCCTGTTTGAGATTTGATAGAGCCTGCATGCGTACTATCAATCCAGAAGAGGTAATAAGAGGACTCGTGGAGCTGTCGGGTAGTGAGTGAAAAACAGTTCTTTTCACCCAAGGTGACTCAGGGATTCTTCTGTGATTTATTGACGAGTTAAGTCATTGTTTCACCCCAAGATGACTACACCATTCAAACTGTAATTGCATGACCCTTGTTTTGTGATGATAATAATTCTCAGTCCTTTCTTGACAGTACCGGTTCCAGCCACCATTTTTATAGTTTTATACGAAAGCCTGTCCAAATGTTTCGATCAGTACCATTTTTGATTCTTGTATTCCTCTCTGGAATCTGCGCGGCAGGAAATAAAGGCGCTCCCAAAGGAAATTTTGCCCAATTTCTGGCCGGAGTATCTATTTTAAGCAGTAACAGAACATTATCAGATAAGCAAAAAGCACTTGAATTTTCTAATCTGGTGAAGTTAACCGGCATTACTGCAAAAGAGGCTCTGCAGCGGATAGAATCTTACCGGGACAAACCTTCAGAATGGAAAAAGGTTTATACTGAATCGCTTTCAACAATTAACGATAAAAGCAAAAGAAAAGCAGAATCGACAGACGGTTTATTAAAAAAGGAGTAGTTATGGCTGGAAATACAATTGAGATATCAGATTCGAATTTTTCTTCAGAAGTGCTCTCCTCATCAGTACCGGTAATAGTAGATTTCTGGGCAGAGTGGTGTGGCCCGTGCAAGATGCTGGGACCGATTTTTGAAGAACTGGCCTCAGAATACGCAGGAAAAGTTGTTTTCGGCAAATGTGATGTTGACTCTAATCCGCAGATGCCTGCAAAATATGGGATCAACAGCATCCCTTCAATGCTCTTTTTTAAAGATGGAAACATCGTAGAACAGCACACGGGTCTTTTGGCAAAACCACAGCTGAAGGCCAAAATTGACAGAGCCTTCGAAATCAGATAAAGATGAAAATAGTTACACTGAATCCGCCATTTCTGCCTAAATATTCCAGGGAATCCAGATCCCCTGCAGTAGCTAAAAGCGGCACACTTTATTATCCGATGTGGCTTGCTTATGCAACCGGCTACCTGGAAAAATGCGGCCATGATGTACTCCTGATCGATGCACCGGCGGCAGATCTCTCTCTTCAGGAAACAATTGATAAGATAAAGACTTTCGGACCGTCGATGGCTGTTCTGGATACCTCTACTCCCAGCATTTACAGCGATCTGGAAACTGGAGCTGCATTAAAAAAAGAGATCCCGTCTCTGTTTGTTGTTCTGGTTGGTGTGCATGTATCTGCCCTTCCGGAGGAGACTCTTTCTCTTAACAATTGCATAGATGCTGTGGCTTTCGGAGAATATGATGCCACACTGGTAGAACTGGCAAAGGTATTGTCCGGGGCTTCTGCAGGTGATGAGGAGCTCAAAGGAATAGAAGGGCTTGCATTCCGTACAAAGAGCGGGCAGATAGTAAAGAATTCGCCACGGCCCTATATGGAAGATCTGGACTCGATTCCATTTGTATCGTCTGTATATAAGAAGCATCTGGATATCAAACCCTATTTTTATGGTCACAGCCGTCACCCGCTTGTGGTTTTAGTTACAGGAAGAGGCTGCCCTTTTCAGTGTACATATTGCGTAATTCCTCAGACTCTGCAGGGGCACAAGTACCGGAAACGTTCTGTATCGTCAATAGTTGATGAATTTCTCTATATTGCCGAGAACTTCCCGGAAACAAAAGAGATAATGATTGAGGATGATACTTTGACTGCAGATAAAAACCGCTGCAGGCAGTTCTCTCAGGAGCTCATTAAAGCCGGGGCAACAAAGATTCCCTGGTCAGCAAACTCCAGGGCAGATGTTGATTACGAGACCATGGCGCTCATGAAAAAAGCCGGCTGCAGGCTGTTTTGTGTGGGTTTTGAAAGTGGTGATCAGACCATTCTGGATAATATAAAAAAGTCACTCACAATAGAGCGCATCAGAACATTCATGAAAGAGGCCAGACGGGCAGGAATACTGGTGCATGGATGTTTCATGGTGGGTAATAGAGGGGAAACCGCTGAAACTCTGGAGAAGACGTTGAAGTTTGCAAAAGAGCTCAGTCCCGACACTGCCCAGTTTTATCCTATAATGGCTTATCCCGGAACAAGCGATTACTCTTATTATAAAGAGAAGGGCTGGATTGTCACAGACGATTTCCGGAAATGGCTCACAGAGGAAGGACTGCACTCATCGGTTGTTTCCAACCCGGAACTCAGTTACGAAACTCTTGTGAATTTCTGCGATAAGGCAAGACGGGAATTTTATCTCAGGCCCGGGTATGTGCTGTCAAAAGTGGTTCAGATGATTACTCATCCGGGGGAAGCGAAGCGGATAATAAAAGCGGCAGGTACTTTTTTCAAATACCTGTTTTCATCTTCTTTACATACAAAATGATTTATGACAGCAGTTTTTGAATATCTGTTCTGGTTTTCTCTTTTTGTAATTCTGTATTCCTACACATTGTACCCTTGCCTGCTTTACATCTTTGCACGAAAATTCAAAAAACCGGTTTCCCGCAACGAGGATTATTTCCCGAGTATCGGAGTCCTTGTTCCTGTTTACAATGAAGAGTTAGTGATAAGAAAGAAGATCGAAAATATTCTCTCTCTTGATTATCCGCAATCAAAGCTTTCTATCTGGGTTGGATCCGACTGTTCCACAGACGGCACAGAGAGAGAAGTGAGGAGCTATAATGATCCACGGATTCACTTCTGGGCAGCATCTGAACGCGGCGGTAAAACCGGTGTGCTCAACAAGCTTGCTCCGCAGATTGAAGCTGATGTGATTGTATTCACAGATGCCAATACCATGCACCGGAACAACTGTTTGAAGATGATCTCCAGAAACTTTGCTGATGAGACAATCGGGGGAGTTGCCGGTCATATAGAACATGTGGCATCGGCTGATGAGGAATTTGGTGAGAATCTGTACAGACATTTTGAATCAAGACAAAAGGTAATGGAAGGAATGCTTCACAGCACTATTTCAGCTTTCGGCGGTTTTTATGCCATTCGTAAAAAGCTGTTTGTTCCGATTCCGCCTAATTCCTATTCCAACGATGATGTATTAATCCCGATGAATGTAGTGCGGCAGGGTTTCAGGATGATCTACGATCCTGAAGCT
>CAYLVN010000002.1:0-30694 GCA_964387115.1 uncultured Fibrobacter sp. | reverse complement strand
CTCGGGAGTCACAGAGTCACCTCAGAGGTGAAAGAGTGACTTAACTTGTTAAATGCTTCCTCGGGAGTCACAGAGTCACCTCAGAGGTGAAACAATCTCCGAACCTCCAAACCTCTGAACCCACAAAAACTCTTCCAATTCATCCCGCAATAACCTATTTTGAGAGTTTCAATATTACCGGTATTTTCGCGTAATAAATTCCACGTTGATAAGATTACAGGGCCAGGCCCTGCGCAATCAAAGGCTGTGAACCCCGCCAGGCCCGGAAGGGAGCAACGGTAAGCAGATGCTTGGTGTGCCGCAGGTAAACTTGGCCCTTTTTTTATACGGCTGGATCCTGTTTCATAATCATTAATTTTGAATTTCACTGTGGGCGGGTCGTATTTTTACTCCTTAATGTTTGAATTTGAAGTAAATCACGAACAAAAAAACGAATTTCTATGAGTTATCTTGTTTTTGCGCGAAAATGGCGGCCTCTGACATTCGACGATGTTGTCGGGCAGGAGCACATTACCGGGACACTCAAGAAGGCTATTGAGAAAAACCGTGTCGCTCATGCCTACATTTTTTCCGGCACCCGCGGGGTAGGAAAAACAACTACGGCCAGGATCATGGCACGGGCCCTCAATTGCGAAAATGGTCCGACGCCTGAGCCTTGTGGTGAATGCACCACCTGCAAAAATATCATGAACGGGTCCAGTTTTGATGTTCTGGAGATTGACGGCGCATCAAACAACTCAGTCGATGATATCAGAGGGCTCCGTGAGAATATCGGGTACTCCTCTATGGGTGGCAAATACCGGATATTTGTAATCGATGAAGTTCACATGCTGACTAAAAGCGCTTTCAATGCGTTGCTTAAGACTCTTGAAGAGCCGCCCAAAAATGTGATTTTTATTTTCGCCACAACAGAACCTCAGAAAATCCCTGCAACTATTCATTCAAGGTGCCAGAGATACGATTTTCGCAGAATAGGTATTGAACAGGTTCTGGGCCGAATCGTTCACATCTGCGAGACCGAAAAAATCGCATTTGAAAAATCAGCGCTGACTCTTGTTGCACGCAAGGCTGAGGGAAGCATGCGTGATGCCCTGAGTCTGCTTGATCAGGTTTACTCATTCTGTCAGGAGAATATAACCGAGAAAGAAGTACGGACAGTTCTGGGACTGGTAGAAACTGAAGTTTACGAACGTATCACCGATGCGCTTTACCGGAAAGATCCCGGACCATCTTTGAAAGCTGTCCAGGATATCCTTTATCAGGGTTACGATCTTCAGGAATTTATTCTCGGTCTTCAGGAACATCTTAGAAACCTTCTGTTCTCAAAAATCTCCGGAGCACTTGAGAACCGGGGAATCGATCTTGAAGCTGATATGGTAACCAGGTTTAATGAAAGCGCAGCGCGGTTCTCTGACGGGGATCTGCTGAGAATGATCGAGCTCGTTAAAAAAGCCGAACAGGATATCAAATGGAGCACTTTCCCGAGATTTACAGTAGAAATAATGCTGTTAAAAATGACATTTATGGATAATACTGTTCTGATAGAACAGTTGATTAAGTCATTGAATACCCCCTGTGATAATCCAGCCACGACATCTGATTCTGACCCGGATCAAAAAAAAAAAATAAAGATTCCTGAGCCGGTTGCAAAAGTAGATCCGGTCGAATATATTCCGCCTGAAGAAGCACTACAGATTACATCGGTGAATGAAGACCCCGGTCATGTGCAGGCGTCTTTTATAGATGATAAGAATCAGGGTGCACCAGTTGATCTGAAGCTTGCCTGGCCGGGTTTTCTTGACTCTTTGATGCATGACAGGCCAAATCTCGGTTCTTTCCTCTCTTTTGCCTTCATTGCATCAACCGGTGAAAACTCCATAGATCTGAAATTTTCACCGAATTATAACTTCCAGTTCACGGAAGTGACTAAAAAGAATAATCGAAACGAAATCTCAAGACTTCTCAATGAGTTTGTTGGCATGAAGATCGAGCTGCGGATAGCCCAGGAGACCGGTGAGTCCCGGCAGCAGGAACAGAATTATATTAAGCAGATAGGTAATATTCCTTCAACAATCGAAGATCAGATAGAAAAAGAGCCTGTCATTCAAATCCTGCTGGATTGTTTTGACGGGGAGATACTTGAATAAGGAGTGATAATGTCAAAAAACATCAATAAGCTGCTTAAGCAGGCCCAGAAGGTTCAGGCGCAGGTTATGAAAGCCCAGGAGGAGATGCAGAAAAAAGAGTTCGAGGGCACCTCTGGCGGCGGCATGGTTAAAGTAATGCTCAATGGCGCAAATGAACTTGTTTCAATAAAGATTAATCCCGAAGTCGTAGACCGCGATGAGATTGAGATGCTTGAGGATTTGATTATTGCGGCTCATTCCAATGCGCAGGAAAAAATCAAGGAAACATCCGATTCAACCATGGGGTCCATTACAAGCGGTCTCAATATACCGGGCTTATGATAGGACCTCTTGAAGAGCTGGTTGAGGCGCTCTGCACTCTTCCCTCTATAGGGCGTAAAAGTGCCTGGCGGCTTGCTTTGCACTTGATGGAGAGGCCGGAGGAGGAAGCTGTCAGTCTCGCTGAATCGATAATCTCTGTACGCAGGAAAGTAAGGTACTGCAGCCGCTGTTTTAATTTCAGCGAAAACGAGCTCTGCCCTGTCTGCTCTTCTCAGTCGCGGGACCAGTCTCTGGTATGTATAGTGGAAAAGCCGGCGGATGTATTTGCAATCGAGAAATCCGGCCGGTATAGAGGCACTTTCCATGTGCTGGGTGGGGTTCTATCTCCTCTTAACGGTATTACAGCCGATAAACTCCGGATATCTGAACTTAAAGCACGCGTAGGTAAAGAACAGATAAGGGAGTTGATTGTGGGTCTTGGGGGTAGTGCTGATGCCGAAGCGACTGCCATTTACCTGGCGAGACTGTTCAGAAATGACAATGTCAGGGTCACACGGCTTGCGCGGGGACTTCCTGCCGGTATGGAACTTGAATACGTAGATCAAATCACCTTGAGCCAGGCGTTATGCGAACGGACGGATATGCAGTATGGCAAAGAATAAACCCTTCTCTATTTTAAACTTGATCAGAAAAATCGGAGCGAGTGTCTTTTTCCTGGGTTATGTCCCTTATGCGCCGGGAACTATAGGGTCTGCGGCAGCTGTGGCCGGCCTGTGGTATGCAAACTCCAGATGGGGCGATTTCCTCACCCCCGAAAGAATCGCTCTTTACTGGGTGGGACTGATCATTGTGACCGGGATCAGCATTTTTCTTTCTTCCAGATGTGTAGAGGTCTTCGGCAGCAATGATCCTTCACAGATAATTATCGATGAAGTGGCGGGGCAGCTCATTACTTTCTTTATGATACCTCTCTCGTTGCATACGTTTGTTCTGGGATTTTTTCTTTTCAGGTTTTTTGATATCGTCAAGCCTTTCCCCGTTTACCAGATGCAGGAAGCGGAAGATGGAGTAGGGGTTACCATGGACGATGTTGTTGCCGGAGTTCTGGCAAACGCCTCTCTGATGATAATTCTTGCGGTTTACCACTGGATAAAGGCTTATCTGTAAGAGTGTGGAGATCTCAGGGTGGTGATGGGCGCGTGCTGAGGCGGGATCAGGACAAATGCCATTCCGGCCTGTTATTATAAATGGGATTTTGATGGTAAAGTTGAGTTCGGTTCTTCCAGTTTTACTATCGGCAGTTCTTACTGTTTCAGCGCAGAATTCAGTCCAACTTTGGTATAATATCTCAAAAGAGAATGCAATAAAATCTTGTATCCAGGCATTTGAAAGTGTGTCATTCAAATACAGATTCTCCAATGATTCAAGTGAGATGCATGTTTTTTATCCACCTGCAAATAAAGTATATGCTTCTTTGCTTTTCGGGAATAGAGAAGAAGGAAAGACTACTCTGAAAATATCATCATTCTACGTAAAGAAGTCTGATGAAACAAAGGAAAGAGAAAACGGGTTTTTCTATAAGATTGCTACTCAGGTTGCCGACCAGGGCATCCTTGGAAGTGATTCCAGGTTTGCAAAATCTAAATTTAAAACTAAGAACCAGGGCCTGTACACAGGACTTTGTTTAGTTTCTCCATCAATTGGAATGTTTTACTATCTGAGTTCACCAATAAATAAAAAATCATCAAAATATGTCCTCTCAACCCTGCTTTTGGGTTTAGACGCTCTTGGGTTTTATGGAATTTTTAACGGTAATGTGGGAATAAACTATGGCAGTGGCAGAAAATCTAAAACTGTTGGCACTGTGTCTGGTGCTCTGCTGCTGGGAGGAATGCGAATTAATGTGCAGCATTTGCTAATGCACAAGGCTTTGATGTTATGAAAAATTTTAGAGATTCTGGCTATGGGCTTAGATATGATTTTTGAGATTTAATTTTGCCCTCACTCCAATTTCCTCTGATGAGAAGAGACCCTGTATTTCTTATTTGTATTGAGTGATTGTCTCCAGAAAAAGCGCAAGCGATTTCTCAACTGCCTGGCACCTTACTTCCTGACGGTTTCCCTTGAAAATATTCTCAAAACTCCTCAAGGTGCCCTTTACAGCAATACCGGTAAAGACCAATCCTACCGGCTTTACAGCAGATCCACCTTCCGGTCCGGCAATTCCGGAGATACTGATTGCGCATTCGGTGTTGAACAGTTCGCATGCCCCTCTGGCCATCGCAGTTACGGTCTGGCTGCTTACTGCCCCGAACTCATCGATAACACCTCCCGGCACATTCAGTAAAGAGATCTTCACCCGATTTTCATATGCTATAACCCCGCCGGGAAAATACCTCGATGCTCCCGGAATGTCAGTAAGTGCACCGCCTAAAAGTCCTCCAGTGCACGACTCCGCTACAGAAAGAGACCAGTTTCTGCTTAAGAGCTGCTTTCCGATTTGCAGTGCCAATTGTTCTGTCATTGTGCTGCTGCCTTACTCATATAGTTTGTAGGATCTTTTACACCCGCTTCCTGAAACCCCTTTTTTCTTAAAATGCAGCTATCACAGCTTCCGCAGGCCTCTCCAAGGGGTGAGGGATCATAACAGCTGTGTGTGAGTGAGTAATCGACACCCATCTCTGTCCCTTTTCTGATTATCTGCGCTTTGGTCAGAGAAATCAAAGGCGTATGTATTGTCAAGTGGTTCCCCTCTACTCCTGCTTTGGTGGCCAGGTTTGCCATGCACTGAAAAGAGTTGATGAATTCTGGACGGCAATCAGGGTATCCGGAGTAATCCACTGAATTGACACCTATGTATATATCACGACAGCCGCTTGTTTCTGCCCAGCCCAGCGCGTATGAAAGAAAGATCGTGTTTCTTGCCGGCACATATGTATTGGGGATCTCTCCGTCAATCGAGCGGCCCTTGGGAACATCGATAGGCGCGGTCAGGGAACTCCCTCCAAATGCACGAAGGTCAATTTCAACAATCCTGTGCTCTTTAACCTCGAAGAAAGAGGCGATTTTCCGGGCAGAATCAAGTTCTACACTGTGGCGCTGCCCGTAAGAGAAGCTCATCGCCAGAATTTCAAAATGGTCCCTTCTGGCGAATGCACAGCAGGTAGAGGAGTCTATGCCACCACTGAGAAGAACTATTGCTTTTTTCTTTTCAGACACCTCTTTTTTCCCCCCATAATACTTTGTGAAGTTGTATGCCGAGCCTTACAGGTGCATCCGTTTCAAGTATCCATGATGCAAGCTCTGCGGCCGGCAGCCTGGATGTATTGGGTGAAAAGATGATCTTTGCTTTGGTTTGGAAATTTCTCTCCAGTAAATGGGATACGGCCCAGTCAAAATCGGATCTGTTTGAGATAACATATTTTAATTCATCTGAGGGCGTGAGAAACCGGCAGTTACTCTCTAGAAAAGAACCGGCCATGCCGCTTGAGGGACATTTTACATCTACTATACGCTTACACCCCTCGGGTAACACCGAAATGTCTCTGCTGCCGTTGGTTTCTACGAGCACTGTATAGGTTAGATCAAGAAAACGCCGGCAGAGAAGGGGTGTGTCCTCCTGAATAAGCGGCTCTCCGCCTGTGATCTCTACAACAGATGTATTGTGCTTTTTGACTTCATCTACAATCTGATCCAGACTTCTGGGAGTGCCTTCTTCAAGTGCATATTTCGTATCACACCATAAACAGTTGAGGTTACACTTTGACAAACGAACAAATGAACAGATTACTCCTGTGTATGAGGATTCCCCCTGTATACTCTTGAAAATTTCGTATACGTTAAGTTCACTCATAATAGGCAGCACAGTTCCCGGGCGTTTCGCAGATCTCAATTCTGGAAACAGAACATTCCGATCCGCTTAATTTCTCTTTAAGACACTGGAAGATGTACCTGGCAAGGTTCTCTGAAGAAGGATTGAGGTTTTCATATTTAAGGACATCATTCAGATCTTTGTGATCAAACTGCATGGAGATCTCTTTTAAATAGTTCTTGAGAACTTTAAAGTCTATTCCTATTCCCGCAGTATCAAGTTTGGAGCATCTGATAGTTGCCTTGACAAGCCAGTTGTGGCCATGAAGATTTTCGCATGGTCCATTATAATTCACAAGCTTGTGTGCAGCCGAGAACTGAGTTTCAGAAGTGATTTCGTACAAATTGCCCTCCAGATATCTGCTTGGTTATTGAGAGACAGTCTTTTTTCGGCTGTATTGATGGATATACCGAATTCGTGTCGAAATAGAAAAAAATTGCCTGTTCAGAACATATATAAAATACATCTGGTACCTGATTTATGCATCCGGAAGGTCTAAACGCACTTCGTCCATTCCCGGATACATAAGTCAGGTATTAGATCAGAGGTTTGATAGAGTGTTGAGGCTGCTTTAACTGGCTGTTTTTCACCAATACATTTACCATCCCGGAGCGAAAAAGAACCCCCAGTGACCATCCCTGTCCGTACGCTGGAAAGGATAGGCATAGTAGATTTGAAGTACCAGAAGACCGAAAAGATTAATCCTGGCACCTGCTCCTGCACTGAAAACAGGTATTCTTTCATTGCTGCTTTGAACCAGCTTGGGAACAGGTATCTCTTTTTTTGACCACGCCACGCCACCATCAAAAAAAGCCAGCAGATCGACAGGAAGATAGGGAAAGTTCAATAACCCGAACTGTTCATTTCCCAGAAGTGGAAATCTTAATTCAGCATTGAAAATTCCGATTCTTGAACCAAGCAGACGTTGAAACTCGGGACAGTTTTCATAATCATCAGATGACAAACAGTCTGATAGATCGTACGAATAGGCACTGTATCCCCGTACCCAGGTCTCATATCCCAGAAAAAGCTGGGACAGACGAGAGTTTTCGGAATCACGAAAATACCGGCCATAGTGGAGAAAGCGAAACGCCAGTGTAAATGGATTGAAGAAAAGATACTGGCGGTAATCGGCAAGTGCTGTTGTAAAGAGCAGTGATCCGGCGGTAGGCTCCAGTTCGAGCCGATAGCGTCTCCCTGATACCGGTCCTGTGAAACCAAAATAGGAAAAGTCTCCCACATAGGCGGCCGCGGCTCTGAAGAGATTCAGTGATGATGGCGCTTCGATGGTGCTGGTTCTGCGCCTCACAACCCTTCCTGATTGTGCAGAAATTTCCTCGGTTTTATAGTCGTAGGAAAGCCTGGTATAAGATCCGGAGAATTCAAAACGTCTGTTTGCTGAAAGAGGGTACGCTGTGAGAAGACCGATTTGATTATCATACACACGCTGATCTGTGAAAGTGTATTTCTGCACATCACTGACTTCTCCATTGACCGTTGCCGTATCGTCCTGGACCTCGGTGTAGGTGGAGGCATAAGGAATGCGGCTGAGAACCAGACCCCAGTTAAGGCGTTTGTCCATGTTAAGGTAAAAGCCTTCAGCTCCAAAATCCCTGAGACTTCCATTGATTTGAGCACCAAGTCCCAGCAGGTGGTCACCCAGAATATCGCTGAATAGAAATGAAACTCCACCGCCTACTCCTACTCCAAGCGGATCTGCAGAAAGTCCGGCATAGAGCTGCCCTACGTAGAGCAGACCAAGACGCGGGTTGTAGTCTTTTATGGAGAACCTGTTTTGCAGCCCTGAAGAACTCTTCCCCAGGTATTCATCGACAATAGAGTTCTCTGAATTTACAGGTGGCAATTTGATGTTATACAGGTATGCCTGTTTATCAGGTGTAAATAGTTCACCGGTAGTCTGCGATGGTTCAAAGCTTCGGATTCTATAACTGCTTTTATCATAAACGCTGAAAACCGTACGTCCGCTTTTTCCAGCAACCGAAAGAGCCGGACTTAAATCTGTGAGTCCGCTTACACCGGTTGCGATTCTGGTAACTCTGAAGAATTGTCCGGTTAGTATTGAATAACGATATATATCACTGAATCCATCAGCATCGGAAATGAAATAGATACTGCTGCCGTCAGGGGAATACTGCGGATTTATATGCTTTGCCCATTCAGCCATACTGATCAGATTGATGTTTCCGTTATCGAGATTTAATACACCCAGTTTCATCGGGGCAAACCTCAAAGAATCAAAATCTGTTTCTGAACCTCTGTCTGTCGCAAAAACAATCGATCTGCCATCAGGTGACCACGATGGCTGAAGCTCGGCGAATTTATCAGAGGTCAATCTTTGCTTTCTGCCTGTGTCCAGATAGTAGATGTAAAGATCACTTATGGCTCCGGAAGTTCCTGAGATAGCCAGCCTCTCTCCATCAGGAGCCCAGGAAACGTGCTCTACGTGATCGACTCCTTCGAGTTTGAATGTTTTGATTATTTTCCTGGTCCTGATATCAAGAACAGAAATCGCATTATCTCCATCTTTAAAAACTGTAAAGGCAAACCGCTTACCATCAGGTGACCAGGTTCCCGAAGAACTCATGTATTGAAGGGCATCAAAGTACTGATCCGTTTCTGAACTGACAAGCTTTCTGATAATTTTCCCGGTTTTTACATCTGCAAGAAACAGGTCTATGGAGAAAAGATCCTTCGTTGATAAAAAAGCGATCATCTCGCCATCAGGACTGATTACAGGAGAAAGGTTGACCTCTCCATCCACTATGATTCCTTTTCCGGTTTCCGAGGGCTTATCTCTTCCGGCAATATCAGTTGAGAACTTTTCCCTGATCGACCTCTGCCAGTCTCCTGAAACGGAATCGACACTCTTTCCCAGAACGTTCTTTATCCCCTGGTACCATCCCTGCTTAAGCACCGCGTGAAAAAGCAGATTGATCACCTGATCCCCATATGTGCCACCAATATAAGCCCATAGCGCATGGCCATAACGGTAGGGGAAATAACGGCTGTCGCTGCCGATCTGCGAAATAGTTGGGATGTCATTATTCAGCGTCGCATCCCTCATCCACATTGCAGTCTGGGGTGAAAAAGATCCGATTGTCAGATATTCTGACATCCCTTCGATAAACCACAGTGGAATCTGCTGAGCGCCCCCTATGCCTGCAGGGCTTTCTTTCAAGATATTATAATGAAACGCATGCGCCAGCTCATGCCCCAGAACATGATCATTTTCAGAATAGACACCGGTTAAGGGAAGAATAATGCGGTTCATGAAACCCTCTGTTACACCTCCTGTCCCCTGGGGGATCAGCCCGCTTATGGCATTTGTCTGCTGAAAATCGGCATGGTTGGCATAAAGCAGTACTGGTTGCTTTTTAGGGAGAGAACGATCAAAAATCGTTTTAAACCGGGCATGCCACCTCTCAAGCATCCGGCTGGCATCTTTGGAGGCATCCTCTTCGGATGGATAATAAAAAACCATGAATTGACGGGAATTCAATACTTTAAAATCGAAATCATCATACTGGACCTTGTTTCGACCGAAGTATTCGCTTTTAAGCGGAAAAGAGAGAAAACAGATCAAAAGACACAGTTTTGCTGTTCTCATTATGGATTTCCGATTTTTGGGTTTTTAATAATTATAGCCTGACTCACACACCCCGATCCGGGCGAATTACACTATCCCTTATGTTTAAAGGCTTTCATAAATCGCTTTGTTCAAACCTTTAGACTGCAAGGCTTAAACACACTTCGTCCCTTCCCGGATTCATAAATCAGGTATAAAAAGAGAGTACAAAAGGCATGCCAGTAAAGGGCAGCCTCAGGGCGGGGGTAAAAGTCTCTATTACAGAGGAAAATGAGGGAATCAGGATTTCTTACGATCCAGGATCTTCTCCCACCACGATCTGTTATCGCAGTACCATTTTATGGTTTCCTTTATACCCTGCTCAAAGGAAACTGAGGGGCTCCAGCCAAGTTCGTTTTTGATCTTTGATGCATCAATGGCATAGCGGCGGTCGTGTCCGAGTCTGTCCTTCACAAAAGTAATCAGGCTCTGAGGCTTGCCCAGTTCGCTGCATATCAGCTTTACAATATCGATATTGTGCCACTCGTTGTTTCCTCCGATATTGTAAACCTGCCCGACACGGCCTTTTCTGAAAACCACCTCTACTGCCGCGCAGTGATCCTTTACAAATAACCAGTCTCTGACATTCTTGCCATCTCCATATACCGGAAGAGAGAGATCTCTGAGAGCGTTTGTAATTGTAAGGGGAATCAGCTTTTCGGGAAACTGGAGCGGACCATAGTTATTTGAACACCGGGTAATGAGTGAAGGAAAACCGTATGTTTCAAAGTATGATCGAACCAGAAGATCACTTCCGGCTTTTGATGCTGAGTAGGGGCTGTTTGGGGAAAGTGGAGTCTCTTCACTGAAATATCCCTCCGATCCCAGTGTCCCATACACCTCATCGGTTGAAATATGAAGAAATCTTCTGCGGTCAAAGCTGCCTTCCCAGCTCTCCTTTGCCGCCTGCAGAAGTACAAGCGTGCCCAGAACATTTGTCTTCACAAACTGCTCCGGGCCTGTTATACTCCGGTCAACATGAGACTCTGCGGCAAAATGCACTACTCCATCAAAGTCAAACTCTCTGAAAAGACGGCTGACAAGTCCGCTGTCGCAGATGTCACCTTTGACGAACTGGTAACGGCTGTTTCCCTCAACCTGCTTGAGATTGTCCAGATTACCGGCATAGGTCAGTGAATCAAGGTTTACGATAGAATAGTCTTTTCCGCTTTGTATCAGATGCAAAATAAAATTAGAGCCGATAAATCCGGCTCCACCGGTTACCAGGATCTTCTTCATTCGATTCACCTTTCAGCTGTTTTTTTCTTCTTCGAGAAAGCTCTCAAAAGCAGCTTTCCATTCGGGAAATATGTTGAGCTCCAGTTCCTTGAGCCGCGCATTCTCAAGCACACTGTAACGGGGGCGGGGAGCAGGCCTGGGGAATTCCTCCGTGGTACAGGGAACCACTTTTACATTGATACCTGATTTTGAAAGGATCTCCCTTGCGAAATCATACCAGCTGCACCAGCCTTCACTTGTGCAATGGAATATGCCATGATTGCCACTTTTAATGCATCTTAGAATCTGGCGGCACACATCTACAGTATATGTGGGAGTACCGAATTGATCATTAACAACTGATAACGGTTCTCCTGAAGAAATTTTCTTCATCGCGGCATTTCTGATTGCCTTTATAAAATTATTACCATGCAGACCGTAAAGCCAGGCAATTCGGAATATCTGATGACGTGAACAGCTTTGTGCAACAAGCCGCTCCCCTTCAAGCTTGGATTTACCGTAAACTGTAAGAGGGTTGGGAACATCGGTCTCAACGTATGGCGAGTTTTTTGTACCATCAAAAACATAATCTGTGCTGATGTGTACAAGCAGGGAACCGGTTTCTTCAGCTGTCAAAGCCAGATTCCCGGGACCCTTTGCGTTTATCGCATATGCAGTCTCCTGCCTGGTTTCGCAATCGTCCACTGCAGTGAATGCCGCACAGTTTATAATATATGACGGGCGGGTTTTACAGATGACCCTTCTTACCGATTCCCTGTCAGATATGTCAATATCGGGAAAATCAATTTCCTCAACTGCATATTGCTCTTTACGGAAGACCTTTACCATATCGGAGCCAAGCTGGCCGCCGGAGCCTACGATCAATACAGTGTTGTTCATTTTTCACCACTCAGAAGGGTTTTGCATTCTTCTAACACAGGATCATAACATACTTTATTTCCGCACCTGGTCATACGGACAGGCATCGTATGGTCCTTAAATGTCCAGTTTTTCCTTTCCATGAATCTGGAATACTGATCCATGGCATCGGATGCTGTATAATTAGTTTCTATGCCGTGAAATATTTGTTCCGCAAGAAACATTGTTAATGTGGTTTTTCTGTTGCGGAATTCATTTATCATACTCTTGATCACTTCTGCCTGTCTCTGTCCGTTGTTTATATCTGCTGCCAGATAAAGAGCCAGTGTCGTGCCACTGAGTCTGTTTGAACCGGGCGAGAGGTTAAGGGATACCGCTGTTCGGGCATCTATAAAAGCAGGGACCCCTCCCAGGATGTCTGCTGTCCTGAGAACATCATCTTTACCAAATACACAATATTTGGAGATACGGGTATCAAATAGCCTCTCTACAAATGTGCTTACAAAGGCCGGCCCGCCGAACAAAAATGCTTCATCAAGGGTCGAGATGTTTTGTGCAAACTGTTCAATAAGAAGCCCAGGAGGTATTCTGATAAGGTGAATACTGCCGGTTTCATACTGAAGGCTGATAAGAAAGAATGTCGCCGGAACACCGCAAAAAAGAAAATTCATCGGCATAAGGCGGGTCATGTGTTTGACTTTTTTCTCTGAGAGTTGTGAGAACCGCTCGTTTGTGCTGATATCAGGTGTCAATTTTGAGACCTGAAAAGGACGCCCATCTTTATAAATGGTAACGCTCTGACCTGAAATCATGTTTAACGCTTCACCACCGCCTGCCCTCTCAACCAGAAGAAGTCCATCTGTAAGGTTAACCTGTATCTGATCATTTTTTACCTCGATAAGAAAATCTGCCCCGCTTCCACCTACTGTAATAACCCCGGAATGAGTCATGATCCTGAAGAGTTCATTTTGACCTTTTGTGTAAACCGATTTGTACCAGCACAAGCCGGACTTCTGAAACAGTTCGGTTGTTTTTTTGTTTTCTTCCACTAAGCCGATTACGTCAAAAACAACCTCAGAGAAAGCGTCAAGATCTACCCTGGAGAATGCACCTATTGAAACCTCCGCCTGTGTAGAAGACTCGGTTATGATTTTGTCTCCTGGTGCGATCTCCATTCCTTCATGTTGCGGATTACTGCGTCCATCGGCACTGATGTGTGATATGTCACCGAAATAAAACTCCAGACGTGCAACAAGTTTGTCCTCAACAGTGGTATTTACAGGCTGATCAAGTGTTCCTACTTCCATCCTCGAATTTTCATTTACCTGACTTGAGAGGTTAAATGATGAGATATTAGAATTTGGACGCACACCGGCCATCTTTAAAATTTCAAAATGAGTGGTGCCCTCAGGTATTCTGTAAAGCCCCGGTCTTCTTACATTACCCTCTATGTTCACCTGATATGTTTTGAGTCCGCTTAAATCGGCAGTCCTGCGCGTATACTTGATCAAGGCGAAACCCTGCCACAAAATAAGAGTACCCAGTAAAGCATATACTATCAGCGCCAATTTTTTTCGTCTTGAATTTCTGGCCATGTTTTCTGCCTTGAAAGGGTAATCCCGGCACTAAAAAACCGGTTTTCAATAACTCTGAGAATTTATTGTTTTTTCGCCTACAATCCTCCAGCCGTCAACACCATTTTGCCATAATGTCAGAAGACTGTAAAAGACTGTATCTGCTCCGGATATCTCAAATACATCAGCCAGAATTTCTTTATAATTTCGGCTGTTTTTTCTTTCAGTGATCTTGTTAAGATGCACCGATGAGCCCGGGCTGCCCTGGGATGACTCCTCAAGAACTGACAATCGCCATTCTTTGAAGCTTCCACCGGGATACTTAAAATTAATTGTATCATAGAAAGAGAGGTATCTTTCTTTATCATTTTCCGATAATGCATTAATCCATTGAAATACACTGTCTTTAATATCTGAAGAACCGGGCTCATTTTGAGCCTCAGGCGAACTGATATCATTGGGTGGTACATCATCGATCTGATTCGCAGAGCTGCTGACCCCCAGATATTTGAAAATCTCCGGAGTAGATGATCTATTATTTGTCTGAAACCAGAAATGCAGGCCGGTTATAGCCATCAGAATAAAAAGCAGTATCCAGGTGGTCTTTTTCCTCATTAAATATCTGAAAAAATGAGCTGCTGAAGAGAGTGTTTTTGGCGCGGAGAACGCGATCGAACTCAGTTTATTTTTTAATCCGTTTTCAATTTTCAAACCAAATTTTCTGAATGAAAACCTCTGAGATTTTTTATCATCTTCATAAGAGTATTTATATGAATATCCGTAATATCCGTAATAATAGGGATAATATCTGCCAGGGTGTGAAAGACCATTAAGAATTGCACCATACAGTTTGCAGCCGATTCGTCTTAACTGGTTCTTGGCCTGCTTTGCTGCTTTGAGCGGAGTATACAATGTTCTTACAACTGTGATACACCCGTCCATTTTAGGTGCCATTATCAGAGTGTCGCTTACAGGGAGCAGTGCGGGTGAATCAAAAATTATTATCTCTGCCTTGTTTCTGATTTCCTGAAGCATCATATCAAACCGCACAGTTCCAAGAAGTTCTGCAGGATTATTAGGCCTTTCGCCTGAGGTAATCACAAAAAGGTTCTCGAACCGGGTCGGCTTGATTATCTCATCCAGAGTAGAATTTGATAGAAGATAATCGGAGAAGCCGGTCTCTTTGGGTATGCCAAAGAGTGTGTGGAGCTGAGAGCGTCGCATGTCAGCATCGAGAAGTATCACTTTTCTGCCGTCAAGAGCGAATGTTATGGCCAGATTCGCTGCCAGAGTTGTCTTGCCTTCACCTTTAATTGCACTGCAGATGATAAAGGTTTTAAGCTCATTAGCCGAGGCAATATGCTTTAGATTGGCTCGCAGGGCACGGAATGGTTCCAGTAAATTTTTAGAATGATCGTTCTGTTCTACAAGTGCTTTTTCAGCATCCATAAAGGGAACGATTCCCAGAAGAGGAAGTTCAAGGACCTTTTCTACATCGGACGGATCTTTTAAGCTCTGGTCCAGATATTCAAGCAGAAATGCAAGAGCTATACCGATGATAATGCCTATCAGAACTCCGATCGCTATACTGCTCAGTTTCATACTGGATACAGCAATCTCTGGTGTGTCGGCCAGCTCCAGTATCTTTAGATCCGACTCCTGCGAATCACGCCTGATTTTCGCCTCTTCATACTTTGTTTTAAGCATCAGCAATGTCTGAAGCTGTGACTCTGTCTCTCTCTGCAGATAGACAAACCTTTGCTCCAGAGATGGCAGGGTAAGGAGATCTTTATTGAGACGTTCTATTATCTGTTCTTGTGCAATACGCTTTGTCTCAGCGGCAGCTTTTTCGATTGTTAAATTGATCAGATCCTGAAGAAGCGCTTGACGGATAGGGTTGCTGATCATCGTCCTGCTGGCCGCTTCTCGGCTTATGCTGTCCACTGTAGCAGATTTGAGATTCTCAATCTGCTGTTTAACCGTTTTGACCTTGAAGTGTTCCTGGCTGTATTCAGATGATAATGTGTTAAGCTCCAGTTCCAGAGCTGAAAGACGGTCCTGGAACGGATCCTGGTATGTGATGGACTGTACGACTTCACGTTCCTGTTTACTGATCTGAGAATTGAGTGCCGAGAGCCGTTCCTTTGTTTCAACCAGCTGAAGCTGTGTCTTCTGCAGCTCAAGTTCCATATCCGACAGCTTGGAGACCAGAAGGTTTGTCTCACTGGAGAGCTGGACCATGCGGTTCTCTTCCTTGAATTGCCTCAGATCCCCTTCCTTTTCATTCAGCTCGGTTTGAAGCTTGTCAATCTGTGTCTCAAATCTGTAAACCAGCCTCGTTATTTCCTGCGCATTTACATCTCTTCTGTAATCTATGTAGGTTCTGCATAACTCGTTTATGACATCCCTTGCGATTTCAAAATCCCTGTGCTTGAAGGACAGCTCTATTATGTCTGTCTTCTCTCCGCCAATTTCACCCTGCTTGACAATTAAACCGTAAAGTATTGAGTGAATATCAATTTTGTTATCCAGATTCTCACAGACTCTCTTCAGTACTGTGTTTGACTTCAGCAGTTCAAGGTGGGTATTAAACAGCTTTTCTCTGTCCCCGTAAAAACGGACAGACTTTGATTCATCGAGAATTTCCTGGTTGTCGGGGTGGAAGAGAAGCCTGGCACGTGCTGTGTAGTATTTCTCACTTCCAATGTATCTGAATATAGAGAAAATGGTCATCAGCACAACAGCCGCAATGATGATATTCCTTCTCCTAAGGATAATTCCTATATATCTGTGCAGATCAAAATCCTCTTCCTCTTCTTCATCACCTGCTCTGGTTCTCTGATCGTTGAGGTGAAAGCCGAATGGTTCAGTATCAGTTGATCTGGGCTGTTGAAAACCCGGGAAGGACTTAGTGGCATCTTCCCATCTCTTGCTTGATAGGGGCTGTGGAGCTGAAGATGTTCTTCTATAGCCGTTGCCGAATACCGGTTGAGCCGGAAGGTCGTCTTTTTCCGGTAACCGGGAGAATTGCTCCTCAGGGGACTGCGATTCAGGAGATGCTGATACATCCGGGGATTCCGGAGAGGCAGCTTGTTTTGCACCTTCTTCTTCGTTAATCTTCTTCAGTATATTGCCAAGACTGAACTTTTTTTCACTCATTGACTGTGTGCCTGTAAGTCATTAAGGATCAGTTGGATATCTTCACGGCTGATTTCCCTGGCTTCCTGTGCAAAGCCGTTATTCAGAGCCAGCTTGCAGAGACGGTTTATTTCGCGTGGTATACCCCCGGTGCTTCGGAAAATCATCTCATATGCGAGGCTGGTAAAAAGCGATTCGTTTTCAAGACCGGCCACGGTCAATCGGTGCTTGATATATTTGATTGTACCATTGTAGTCTAAATTGTTCAGGTGAAATCTGAGGAATATGCGCTGGTCGACCTGCCTCAACCGGTGAATCTTGTCTCTCAGTTCCGGCTGACCTACGATAAATATGGTCATGTAATTTTCTGTTCGGGAAGAGAGATTTGTGAGATTTTTAATCTCATCCAGAACACTGTCGTCAACCTGTTGCGCTTCATCAAAGATAAGCACCAGATGACGTTTTTCTTGATAGAAGAGCAGGTCCAGCTTTTTTCTGAATGCCTGTACAAGCAGATATTTATCATCACGGGGCGGAAGTTCATCTTCTTCCATTGCTATACGTGAATCCCGGAAAGTAATTCGTCTGACTATATCAAAGAGAATGTCATTAAAACTGAAGTTGGAATTTTCAAAGTCTATTACCTCAAAACTGTGACGGGGCAGAGAGCCTGTAAGGACGTTTTTAGTAATTGTTTTACCTGATCCGACCTCACCGGTAAGAAGTCCCATAATCATATTGCGGTCATTTACCACGTAGAGCAGTCTGTCAAGAGCTTCCCTGTGATCTTCACTTTCGAAAAAAAATCTTGTGTCACACAACTCCTCAAAGGGCTTCTCTTTTAATTTCCAGTACTCAACATAACCCATTCAGCAGCGCCCCCTGGTTATCGCTAATAAATTATCCGTTACGGCATCAAAACATTCAATGACTCTGGAGGGCTCCTGGTCCAGTACAACCGGGCGCATCTGCTTGATTGTGGCTCTGATTTCCGGGGAATAGATTATGTAGCCGATATAATGAAGAGTTATGGAAAGGTATTTCTTTACCAGCCCGACGAAGCGTGTCCCCACTTTTACATCATCTCCGTTCTTAACCATATTCAGTATCAGAAATGTCCTGCGGCTATAGAGCCACTCTTTCATAACGGATGCATCTTCAGGGAATTTCCTCACCATATAATCATATAGTTCACCGACAGTTGCAAATGCTTTTCTGGTATCAGGATCGATAAAGCTCTTGATTGTTTTCTGGATTTCCTGATTGCCTGAGAAAAGTCTCGCCAATCCCCGGATAGTACCGTTTTTTAAATATGAATATGCATTTTCAATCGATGTGGGCAAACCATCTGTAACAACAATACCATTGGGAAATGCTGAATAAAAATCAGTGACATGATAATTGCTTCCGGCACCCAGATCGACCAGAATGTAATCGGCTGACATAGTCTTCAGATTGTTTATTATTTTCTGTTTCTGGGCATAGTTAGGATTCGCGAGCTCGAGGATTTCACTTGCTCCGCTTATAAGCCAGGAGTCAGGAACAATCGTTGGAATAGCAATCTCATTTATGCGCTTGCATCTGCCGCTGATATAATCCTGCAACCCGACAGCCGGTCTCTTGACACCAACGCAGATGTGAAGGTTGGCTCCGCCAAGATCAGCATCAATAAAACCGACTGAACAGCCTTTTTTAGAAAGAGTTGCGCCTACATTTGCAGTGACAGTGCTCTTTCCTACGCCGCCTTTGCCGCCGCCTACAGAGATTATTACCGGATCATTCATTTCAGGTGAGCCCGTTTTGAATTTGAACCGGGCTATTTGGAACTAAGAGTGTTAGATAGTATGACAATTTGTAAGGTTACACTTATTATGGACAAAATGGATCCTAAAACACCCCATGGCATTTTAAATGTCTCTGGAACAAACATCGTGTCACCAGGGTACAGGACATACTTTTTCGTATCGTAAGTATCAGTGGCATTCCATATCTCATTCATGTCGGCATTTACAACTGAACCGTCAGCCCTGATTATCTTTATGGTCTTGACTTTCGAGTTGTTGAGTCCGCCGCACATGGCTATTGCTTTCATCAGCTCTATAGGTTCATAAATCTGATATTCACCTGCTTTTGTAACCGCACCAATAACAAAAATTTTATTTGCGTAATAAGCTTCTATTGAAACGGAAATTACGGGGTTATTCACATATGATGAAAGTTTGCCCTGCATTATCTTGACAAGTTGCGCACAGGTAAGTGAAGCGACTCCGATTTCTCCGATAACCGGGTAATTGATTCTCCCGTCGGGTCTGATCTTATGTCTGCCGGAAAATTCAGGATGTTCCACTACGTTTATCGAGACAACATCACCGGCCTGTAAGATGTATTCCTGTGCTTGACCATAAGCCTGGAAAAGAAATGAAATCAGTAAAATAAACAGCAATGAATGCTTCATATATCTTTTGTTAATGTTATCGTCACTGATATCCTGATGCCTGCCGTCTTTATGAACGCAACTACGAAAGTATACCTTAGTGTCTAAAGCAAATCAAGAAGAAAGTTTCTCTAATTGATTATTTATCTTTGTATTAGGTGGAATTCTTCCCGGGCTTGTGAGTTTCCAGATAATAATTTAATCATGCGGAATTCCGAATCTGCGTTCATTTTACTCTATTCGGAAGATGTCAATAAATACTTTACTAATTTTCAAGAGTAGTGTCTTTCTGTTCAACAATGCTTCCGGTCGTGATAACAGGCTGAGTTGCTGTTGATTCGGTGATCCGGGGCTCAGATGATGGCGCAGTTACAGGGGCTTCAAGTTGCTTTGTAGGCTTTGCGACTCTTTTCTTTGGGGGAGCCTTCTTTGGTTGAGCCGGTTTGGATTCAACCGTATCACTGAGATCTCTGGAAACAGACGCAGTATCGACATTTACCGGCGCAGGTGGAATTACTGATGAGTCTGAGGCTGTTGTATCGGCCCCGGAATTAAGTGGTATCGAAACCGCATATGCTTTCCGGGGTGTCTTATACTCTATCTTCAGATTTGATCCTGAAAAAATCAGAAACAAATAAACAGATCCGCATACAATCAGTGCAACCAGCAGCAGAGCCGCAAGAACTGGAAGAATATTCAATGCAAACAACCTGTATTTTGATCCCCTGCGTTTTTTTACCATTCCTCTGCATTTCAACAGATAACTCTGAATATCCTGCAGAAAAAGAAGACACTCCGCTTCTAACTTTTCATCACCTGTGATGTCTTCCAGAATCAGCTCTTTATAATTTGATCGTTTCCTGAACCATTCATCGAAATTTTCAGGCTGCGAGGCACCGATTTTTCTGAACAGGCTTTTTACCTGTGATTTCAGTTTTATGCAGATTTCATCATGTGAAGTACCCTCATTCCGGCACCCCATATATATAGCATGAAGGTAAGGGGATGCCAGTGTGTAGAATGCATTGGGGTCACCTCTTGATGCAAGATGTATCAAAAGCCTGTGGTGGCAGGTAATATTCTTTCTCATTTCCTTAAAAATACTTAAATTCACTGATTTCGCAAACTCTCGTGTTTGATACAACTGATGAATTATGTTATTTTGGGGATTGATTTTATGAATAGTATAGATACAGAAAAAAATATTTCATTCATGAAAAGGGCGCTTGACCTTGCGCGCCTCGCTAAAGGAAGAACCTTCCCGAACCCCGCAGTAGGAGCCGTTGTAGTATCCTCCGGAGAAATCGCAGGAGAAGGAGCCACTCAGACCTGCGGCGGTGCTCATGCGGAAAAAACCGCTCTTGTGGCCGCCGGGGACAAGGCTCAAGGGGCAACTCTCTATGTGACACTTGAGCCCTGCTGTCATTTCGGACGAACTCCTCCCTGTACCGATTTCATAATTAAATCAGGAATCAAGAGGGTTTTTGTCTCTGTGAAAGATCCAAATCCTCTTGTAGACGGAAAAGGAATAGAACAGCTTAGAAACAGTGGTATAGAAGTATCTGTCGGGATGCTTGCAGATGAAGCCCGGGAGCTCAATGAAGACTTCTTCTGGGCCATCACAAAAAAAAGGGCCTGGGTAACTCTGAAACTGGCCCTCACTCTTGATGGAATGATCGCCGATGCAAAGGGCGATTCTAAATGGATCACCACAGAATCATCCCGTAAACTGGTGCATGAACTCAGGAGATGTCATGCTGCAGTTGCGGTTGGCCGAAAAACTCTTGAGCTGGATGATCCCCAATTGACTGTCAGATATGTGGATGGACCATCCCCGGCAAGAATTGTCTTCTCTCCGGATGAAAATATTCCATATCAAAGTTATTTCTGTACCCATGCTGAAGAGTCAAGAACCATAGTTGTCGTGCGGGGTGGAGCGGCAGCAGATATCACCACCCGTTCCGGTATCGAATTCTGGTACACTGGACAAAATGATCATGAGGCGAGTCTGTATTCTTTTCTGGAAATGGCCTTTCTTCAGAACATTACCAGTGTATTAATTGAAGGGGGGCAGACTCTTGCGTCACGGTTCCTGGAATCTGGATTTGTGAACAGGGTCTATCTGTTTTACGGCAATAAACTTCTGGGCAGTGGTAAAAAAGGGATCTCGTTTATTCAAGAATTCCCTGTAAGCAGCAGTTTTCACCTGGAAAAGGTCCGTTACAGTCAGATTGGAACGGACTTTCTGGTTTGTGGAGTTCCTGTCCGCGAGCCTGCCCGATAATCAATTTTAAACCGCTTTTTATACAGCTATTGCCAATGAGAGCGCATTGGGAGTATTTTCTCTATCTTCTATATTATTTTAGCAGAAAGACCGGCCAGGTCGTTGACAGGCTTCAGGATTAGTGACTTAAGATCAGAGTAAAATAACCGATTTGATACTAATCTGAACCTGAAAGCAGAAGCTGTTACGGGAAGAAGAAAATGTTTACCGGGTTGATTGAATGCATGGGAACCGTTAAGTCGGTCAGCCGCAGCGGCACATCTGTAAGAATCAGCATTGTTCCCGGGATCGATGATTTTAATGTCCCTGATGGCGGTTCGGTGTCGGTTGATGGAGTATGCTTAACGGTCGAAAAGAGTTGCGGCCGAGAACTTTTCTTCTCGGCAGTTCTGGAAACCCTGAATCGTTCAACACTTGGCTCTCTTTCGTATGGAAGGAAAGTTAATCTGGAACGTGCTCTCAGTCTGGGCGACAGGCTTGATGGACATCTGGTGTTGGGGCATGTTGATGGTATTGGAACAATTACCAGAGATCTGGATTTAAACGGAAGCATTCAAAGGAGCATCAGGTTTCCGGGTGAATTAAAACCCTTTATGGCTTTTAAGGGTTCTGTTGCAGTAGATGGTATCAGCCTGACAATCGCAGCCACAGCTGATGAGGAGATCACAATCTCTTTGATTCCGCTTACGATAAGCAAAACAACTATGGCTCATAAAAAGGTCGGTGATTCTGTAAATCTCGAATGTGATGTTCTGGCCAGGTATATTCAGAATATGCTTCGGAAGGAAACTGGCGGTTCCGGAAACTCACTATTGGCAAAACTGGAAGGACTTGGATATTGAAAACATTTTCTGAAATTCAGGAAATTATTGAAGATTTCCGGAACGGAAAATTCGTAATAATTGTTGACGGAGAAGATCGGGAGAATGAGGGGGATCTGGCATTTGCATCTCAGATGTGCACACCTGAGAAAGTAAATTTTATGGCAAAGTACGGCAGAGGCCTGATCTGTGTGTCAATGGAAGGAAAGCGTCTTGATGAACTGCAGATACCGATGATGGTATCTCAGAACACATCGAGATTTGAAACTGCGTTTACTATTTCTGTCGAAGCCAAAGAGGGTACGACAACCGGAATTTCTGCATCCGACAGGTCAACAACTATTCGTAAACTGGTCGACCCTTCCGCAAAACCTGAGGACTTTATCTGCCCCGGACACATGTTTCCTATTCGTGCCCGTGATGGTGGTGTACTTATCCGCAGCGGTCAGACCGAGGCTTCAGTGGATCTCGCCCGATTAGCCGGTCTTTTCCCCTCGGGGGTCATCTGCGAAATAATGAATGAAGACGGGACTATGTCACGAATGCCTGATCTTATGAAGTTCAGCGCTAAGCATGGTATAAAGATTATCAGTGTCGCTGATCTGATCCGCTACCGTACCGCAAACGAAAAATTTGTAAAGCGTTCTGCTTCCTCGCGTCTTCCTACCTGCTATGGTGTCTTCGATCTTACTGCTTATGAAGAAATCCTCACAGGTTCCGTCCACATCGCTCTTCAGATGGGATCTGTTGATCCGGAAAAGCCGGTGCTTGTAAGGGTTCATTCCGAATGTTTTACAGGTGATATTCTGGGATCGAGCCGGTGCGACTGCGGTCAGCAGCTTCATAAAGCAATGCAGGAAATAAGCTCTGAAGGCGGCATCGTTCTGTATCTTCGTCAGGAAGGCCGCGGTATAGGGCTTGTCAATAAGATCAAAGCCTATGCACTTCAGGACCAGGGACTCGATACCGTGGAGGCTAACGAACGGCTTGGTTTCGCTCCCGATCTTCGTGATTACGGAATAGGAGCCCAGATCCTTGCCGATCTTGGAGTGCGCAAAATCCGGCTTATGACAAACAATCCACGTAAAATAATAGGCCTGGAAGGATATGGCCTGGAGGTGGTTGAGAGAGTGCCGCTGGAGATTTCTCCGGGGCGGGAAAACGCACGATATCTCTCTACTAAAAAGGAAAAACTCGGTCATCTACTCGAAGGAGGTCTGGTATGTCAGCCATAATGGAAGGAAAACTTGACGGATCGGGGAAAAGGTTCGGGCTTGTGGCGAGCCGCTTTAATGAGCTTATTACCCGCAAGCTTCTGGAAGGCGCCATGGATTGCCTTATACGCCATAACACCGAAACTGAAAATATAACCATAGTATGGGTTCCCGGTGCTTTTGAAATTCCTCTTGCCGCCCAGAAAATGGCCAGATCTAAAAAGTATGATGCCATAATCTGTTTAGGGGCCGTAATCAGGGGCGGAACTCCGCATTTTGATTATGTTGCCGCAGAGGTTTCAAAAGGAATTGCAAATGTCAGCCTGAATGAAAATCTGCCTGTAATCTTCGGTGTGCTTACAACTGATACCATCGAGCAGGCTGTCGAGAGAGCCGGAACCAAGGCTGGAAATAAAGGATGGAGCGCTGCGCTGGGTGCTATAGAAATGGTGGACCTGTTTTCAAAACTGTGAATGTACTATTTTGGTTTGCTCATCGTAATACACTGTTTGCGATCAAACTGTCTGGATACCAAATATGACTGAAAATAAAAGTGAAGGTCCCTTTAAAAACCGGCACAAAGCCCGGGAACTTGCTTTGCAGACTCTGTATGCTTGCGAAGTGGGTAAAAATGAGGATGAATGGCAAAGCATGCTCGACCGGATTGCCGACACCGGAAGCTTATCTCCCGATGTCAAAAAGTACGCTTCTGATCTGGTACGGGAGGTCTACAGCTCTTCAGGGAAGATAGATGAGCAGATTACTGAAAAAGCCGCCAACTGGGAGCTAAGGAGAATGGCGGCTATTGACCGTAATATTCTCCGGCTTGCTGTCGCGGAAATGAGCTGCTTTACACAGGTGCCGGTAAAAGTCGTAATCGATGAGGCGGTTGAACTTGCCAAGGAATTCGGCACTGAAGACTCAGGTAAATTTGTTAATGGAATTATCGATTCTATTCATAAGAAAATGAAAAAACAATCCGATACATCACGAAAGGATGGCCCTCAGAATGGAACAGACCCACTCCAGGCTTAATCGCATTTTTGCCATACTGGTATTTGCGATTGCATTTACCCTCTTTTTCCTTACTGCTGCTCCCACTGTAGCTTTCTGGGATTGCGGCGAATACATTGCTGCCGGACACTCTCTGGGTATTCCGCATCCTCCGGGCAACCCACTTTTCATGATGATCTTAAGGGTCTCAAGTATCCTCTTCTCCTTTTTTGAGGATGTGGGGTACAGGATGAACTTCATGGTGATACTGTCCAGCGCAGCGACTGCCTTTTTTATGTACCTGATCACTGTAAGGGTAGCCATCGCGATGATCGGTATTCCCGATACCAGATGGAAACGCCTCATTGTATATACCGGCGGTGTGGTCGGAGGGCTTTTCGCGGTTACCGGAAGCACTTTCTGGTTCAGCGCTGTTGAGGCATCCGAAGCCAATCCATCCATGCTCTTTGTGGCAATCTCAACCTGGCTCACTCTGGTCTGGGCTCAGAGTAAAGATCCTAAAAGAGATAAATACCTGGTTCTTCTTACATATGTCAGCTTTCTGGGTATAGGGGTACATATGTACTCCATGATTGTCCTTCCGCCCATTTTCCTCTTTATCATTCTCTGGGACAAAGAAAAACGCAAAGACTGGCGGGTATGGCTGACTGCATGTTTGATCGGGATTGTAATTAAAGACATGCCGCTTTTTATCTGGGTGGGTAGCGCAACAGCTCTTGGTACACTGGTAATGTCACTTTTTGAGGGGGCAAATCAGAAAAAATGGCGTTTCTGTTTCTGGGTCGCCCTTCTTGCTGTTGTGGGATTCTCATCTCATCTATATATACCGGTCCGCTCTCAACTGGAGCCGATGATCAATGAGAACCATCCTGCAAACTGGACCTCATTCAAGGAATTTCTCGAAAGAAAACAATACGGCTCTGATGATATGTTTTCCCGTATGTTCTGGCGCAGAGGAGATCTGTCACGTCAATTCGGTATAGATGGTCATATGGGCTACGGCGGATTTCACCTCACCCAGTTTTTCCAGCTCGGACCCCAGGATACTGAAAAGAGCTATTTCGATGACGGGGTGATGCAGGGAACAGGTAAGCTGCTTGTCTATCTTATTCCGACATTTTTCATGATTTTCGGCATGTATTATCTCTATCGGAGAGACCGGAATTTAGGCATCTTTCTTATAACACTATTCATTATTTCATCGGTGGTGATGGTCTTTTATATGAATTTTGCCGATGGTACGCGGCCCGAACACAGGGATTATCTCTACTGGCTCAAAACCGGCAAACAGGGCCCTATGCCCACTGTGCACAGGGAGGTCCGTGTCCGTGACTACTTCTTCGCTTCCGCTTTCATGTACTTCGGGATGTGGATGGGAATCGCAGCTACAGCAGCCATGCATTATCTATTTACAAACAAAAACAGGATGCTCCGTACAACAGTGGCTCCTGCCGCAGCAGTACTTTTCATGGTCTCACCGGCTCTGCCGATAACTCAGAATTACGAAAAGAGCTCCCGCAGAGGCGATTATGTCCCTTACGACTACGCATACAACCTGCTGATGTCCTGTGAAGAAAACGGGATAATATTTACCAATGGAGACAACGACACATTCCCGCTCTGGGCTCTTCAGGAAGCCTACGGAATTCGCAAGGATGTCCGTATTGTCAATTTGAGCCTGCTTAATACCAAATGGTATATAAAGCAGCTCAAGGAGCTGGAACCCAGGGTTCCGATCTCCTATTCAAATGCTCAGATTGATGCACTGAACCATTCACTGAATCCGATCATGGAACCGACTAAGTACAATATGCCCGGTGCAGGCATAACTGTCACACTTCCTTCCCGCAACGAGCTTCAGGCTCTCAGGGTTCAGGATCAGATGGTCGTGAATATTGTGGATGCAAACAGGTGGAAAAAACCCATCTATTTTGCCGTAACCGTTTCAGATGACAACCTCATGGGGCTTGGTCCATATCTTAAGATGCAGGGACTGGCTTACAGGGTGATGCCGGTTGAAATACCGGAAAGCGAGAGAATGGATATCCCGCGCACAGTTCATCTGCTCGATAATGTTTACAAGTTCAGAGGACTGGGTGACGGATCAGCCCGCCTGAACGATACATCCGAGAAGCTTCTCTCTAACTATGCGGCATCTTATATCCAGATTGCTCTTGTCTTGAGAAAGCCATTGATGGATCTTAAAGATCAGATCGCACAACTTGAAAAGTCTGCCTCAGCAGATTCTCTCAGCATCCTGTCTGAAAAGAAAAAACAGTACCAGGATACTCTGGATCTTGCTGTCGGCAAACTTGATCAATGTGTAAAAATTATGCCCTGGGACTGGAGGCCAAGGGTTTTAAGGCATGAACTGCTGGTCTCGCATGACCGTATTGGGGAAGCCGAGAAGGCAATGCGTGAAGCAATCGCACAGGATCCACAAAATGTCGAGTACCAGAAACTTCTGGCTCAGGCTCTGGAACAGAGCGGAAAGAAGCTGGAAGCCAACGAAATCCTCAAGAAGCTTCTGGCAAACGACCCTGATCCATGGTTTGTCCATGCGTCAATCGCACGCAACTATGAGGAACTTGGAATGCTTGACAGCGCAAAAAATATCATGCAGCAGTTTGCTAATTCCCATCCGGGAGACCGCAGGGCAGCATCTTACATTCAGCGTATAGATCAGATGAAAAAGAGTGCCGACACTGCGATGAAGTCTGATACCGCGAATGCAGCTCCGGTTTTGAACTGAAGTTTTACTTTTGTGGCGTTGCCAGGGGATGTCCTGAAAAGGGCATCCCTTTTTTTGTCTGTGCCCTGCAGGGTGCATGATTACTCTACCTGCCCCATTCAGGTTTTTTCAAAAATGAGTTGCACAAGGTATACTATTGAAGATGCATTCTTTGCTTATGATGGTTTTATTTACAGTAAGGGAATAGCTGCTGCAGTCGAATTATTTAACCCAAATTGTCCACCAGGTATTGTCTGGTTTTGGAAGCTCCAGAGAAATACTTCAGAATTTCTGAATCCATAAACAAGGTTTCATCCGGGTATTTCAATAAATTCTTTCCTATCAATGAGGTTCTTTAATAAAACATTCCAGTTCCATGCATTAATCTCATCATCAATAAAGTGAAGAGTGCTCTCCTGAAACAAAAAAAGGAGCCTCTCGGCTCCCTTTCTCACTTGTTGATAACACAGCTCTTCCGGTATTAACACCTGCAGACAAAACCTTCACGAGTTGTCAATTCTGTAGCTATATGTCAAACTTACCTTACCAGATTTGTCCAGCGGCTTGTCATAAGCTTCTCGCCATCAAAATACCTGATCAGGTAGAGTCCGGGGGTAAACTTGCTATTGACCGGAACAACATGCTTTCCTTTGCTCAGAGTCCTGATAACCGGTGTCATATTGCTTCTCATGCGGCCCTGGGCATCAAATACCTTGAACCATGCCTTCTGGGGATCTACAACTGAAAGCTGCAGTAATAATGATTGACCCCTGGAGCAGAATCCGGGAAGAGTCCAGCCGTATCTCTGTGCCCCTTTGTGAATAACAGGATCTGGATCAAGCATCTTTATGCTTACATTATCGAAATAGACGTCGTGATTGGATTGCCCGCAGTTAAAGGTGATTCGTGCGGACGGGTCGCTTGCTTCTTTCATCTTGAATGTAAATGTAAATGTCTGCATTTCGGTCGTAAGGCTGACTTTTCTGTTGTAAACACCATCCATGTATGTTGAATAATCCCCGCCCGATCTCGCTACATCGGCCAAGATCGTTCTGTTGCTGTCTGCACGGGCGGAGAATGTGAAAACGTATGTTGCATCCTCAAGAAGCAGTATTCCGTTCTGGACAATCTGAATATGAAAGTCTGATGTTCCTCCGTTTGTGATTTCAGCATGATACTCACCGCCGGCAATCGATCCGGTACCCACACCAGTTCCCATCCTGCCGAAATTCCACCCGCCGACATTTGAGAAACTACCGTTGATGACAAGTTCAGATGCCCTTCCGAATTTTGCGGAAACTTTCATGTCCCGATTGATAATAAATGAAATGGTATCTTTCATTGACAGAATCGGACTGCCCCATCCCATAAACAGCTGCTTTTCTTCGGGCCTGGCGATCAAAGTAATTCGTTCACCTGCTTCATAGGTTGTTTTCAGGGGTGAAATCTCTATTGCCCCGGGGCCTTCAAAGCATGTTATGAGATAAATGGGGCCATTGGCCGGGGTACTTCTCTTCTCACCGAAAACTGCATTGATTGCCGCAAAAAGTGCGCTTGAGGGGGCATTCCAGTTTATCGCGATTTCATTGGTTTCGTAACTCCCCGAAGCGTCACTGTAGGATTTGGGAGAGCCGTTTGGACCTCCCGCAAGAAATCCTGGAACCGGGTCTGATATGGTATCTGTAAGGGATGGACGGTGGTGAGGGTTTTGGGTGCATGCAAAACCATAACCGGTCACAAATGAGTAATTAACCGCATTTTTCCCAAGAAGGTAATCGGCGATTTCTGCGGCTGCTTTTATATAGGTGCTGTCATCTGAGATCTTAAAGGCATATACAAGAAACAGAGCCGCATTGGCAAAGACTGCATTGGAACCCCAGTAAAAGAAATTATTGTTTGGAATCCGGTAAGCGTGATTTGTCAGAGTTTTGATATATGAGTTGGCCTGGCTTATTATCTTCTGTCTTACTGTTGTTACAATAGAGCTGTCGAGGCTGTTAGGTACTGTGGCGACCGAGAGCGGTGCCAGTCTACCCGTACTCTCCCAGCTGGCCGGCCAGTTGTACGAATAGATATTATGACGCATGTTTCCAATATAGGCAGTATCTGAAGTAGTGATAAAAAGCTCCGTGGCGGCCCACATGAATTCATCATTAACAATCGTATCGTTGTAGGCACCCGTACCTACACCTGCAGGGTTGTTGCGGAAAAACTCACTGGGGTTTGCAACGGCCCATTGCCATGCACGTTCTGCACGGCTGATACATGTGTCGGCAAAGCCCTTAAACCCTTCGATATCATCATAGATTCTCCCGGCCATTGCCATTACTGCTGCAAAATCGAGTGTGGCTGCAGTTGATTTACCGATAAAATATCTGGCTGCAATGTCATCTTCAGGAGCGGCTGTCATTGATGCATGCTGAAGCGTTGTCAGCTTGTGGAACACTCCGCCGTCGCTGTCCTGCATGGTGAGCATCCAGTCAAGCTCGTATTTGGCTTCGTCGAGCAGGTCGTCTACATTGTTACCCGATTCCGGAATATTGAGAGCAGAATCCCCGAAATATCCGCCGAAATTTTCATAGAACTGAAACAGATTCCCAAGAGTGATACCTGCATTTACAATGTATTTACCGTAATCACCGGCATCATACCATCCTCCAGGTGAACTGGCTGCCGGAGTATCTTCATCTTTACCTGATGATGAATGGAAAAGGCATGATGTATCAGGATGCCCCGCGGGGCGTGCGAACCTTCCTGCGTACTGCTCCTCAAGGGGCATGGATGCTCTCTGGTAATAAAAGGTCTTCAGTGATGCCATCGAGACATCGTAAAGCACGTTGGTGCTTATCTTGACCGGTGGAGACATCCCTTTGTCGGAGGTTTTGATCCAGAAAGTGCCTTCTTGACGGAAGTCGGAAAAATCCGCATGCTTCACCGAATCTCCAGACAGTGACCAGTAAAAGTATTTTGAAAGTACCCCGTTGTAAACAGTATTGCCATCTGTGTCCAGAAGTACAAATGTCGAGTCCGAAGTTCCCTTGATAGGAACGATTTTGTTTGCGGCAGGATAATACCCGAGCTGGTTTATCCTGTAGTCATCCGGTGTGGCATGTGCAAGGCAGAACATCGCCGCCAGAAATACAGCTGCTTTTACCTTTGATTTAGACATATACATATCCTTTAAGACTGGAAAAAGTTGTTGCTATAAGGTTTAGTTGGTTTTTAGGGGAAAACGGTTTGCTTAAGAAAGCGGTTGTGGTTACATAAATGAAGCGAGTCTTTTAAGGATTATAGAGATTCGGTTTTTTACAAGTTTCCGGGCATAAAAGTCACTGATTAACCCCAGAGACTTAGAGTTAAGTTACTGCTTCAGGCTCCGGGTGAACTCATTGTTTTACTCCAAAGTAGTCCCCGACCCATCCCGCAATCTGATTTATGTGTTTGACTCCGTCTGGAAGAGTA
>CAYLVN010000001.1:0-30733 GCA_964387115.1 uncultured Fibrobacter sp. | reverse complement strand
GTAACGTACTACACAAGCACATACACCATCTAATCCACTTTTCTTAATACTCTCTAACATTGGTTCACCTACCGGTATGACAAGGATCTGCAAGGCAGGGGGCATCGGTACCTGAATATCGAACCATCAGCGAAGTCGCAGCAAAGGGAAAGGAACTCCATACTGGACCTGACCTCCCATAAGATGTGCTATAAACCTGTAACAGATATGATACAGGAAATAAACCGGCAATCACATGGGTGGGCGAACTACTTTCGGTACGGATACCCCCGGAAAGCGTTTCGCAAGATGAACATGTACATACAGTGTCGGCTGATCGTCCATATGTGTCGTCGAAGCCAGCGGCCTATGAGGCCTCCCCAAGGAGTGAGCTATTATAAGCACTTAAGGAATCTGGGTTTAGTGCCGCTATGATAGATCTCGTGAGCTTGTTGCGTGTACCGTATGTGAAGTCTATGGGAGAGCCGTATACGGGAAATCTGTATGTACGGTTCGACGAGGGGCGCGGCGTCAAAACCCGCGTCTACTCTACCGTTTAAATTCCGGTCTTTATTTCTGATGAGTATTCTTTTAAACCATTTACTATCAATAAAAACCCTACGAAGCGCTTAACCTCCAGTGGTATATCCTTTGCCTGTTAATCAACTAGTAAGTTAGAGAACAGGGCGGACTGTTCTGTATTGCACAAGGAGGTCACATGTTTGGATCCAGAATAACTCTTTTTAAACTGCTGGGTTTTGAGGTCCGCATAGATATTAGCTGGATAATTATTGCGGTTCTTATAGTCTGGTCGCTTGCTCAGGGTGTATTTCCTCTCTACGATAAAACTCTTTCGCCATTGACCTACTGGCTTCTCGGAGTGGGGGGTGCGATAGGGCTTTTTGCCTCTATAATATTCCATGAGCTCAGTCATTCTCTTGTCGCCCGACGATTCGGACTCCCCATGAGGGGGATAACCCTGTTTATATTCGGCGGAGTGGCGGAGATGGATGATGAGCCGTCGAGTCCAAAGGCAGAGTTTCTTATGGCCATAGCCGGTCCTTTGGCCAGTATAGGTATAGGGGCACTGTGTCTGGGATTACTTTCTCTTATCCGGGGTATCTGGCCAAGGCCTTCTGAGCTTATCCTGAACTATCTGGGCACTATTAACCTGATCCTTGCTGCATTTAACCTGCTTCCGGCGTTTCCGCTCGATGGGGGACGGGTGTTTCGATCGTTGCTGTGGAGGTGGAAGGGGGATGTGCGCTGGGCCACCAGGGTTGCATCACAGGTGGGTTCTGGATTTGGACTTTTCCTCATATTCCTGGGAGTGTTTTCTGTTCTTGGAGGGGGGCTGGTCGGGGGGATCTGGTGGGCACTGATTGGTCTTTTCCTGCGCAGCGCTTCAAAGATGTCTTACCAGAATGTGCTTGTCAGAAGCGCACTGGAGGGGGAATCGGTGAAAAGGTTCATGAAAACCGATCCGGTTACTGTCTCTGGCGACACAACCGTGGATCATCTGATGGAGGATTTCATTTACAAGTATCATTACAAGATGTTCCCGGTTATAAATGATTCCCGTCCTCTGTCGTGTGTCAGTATAAATGATGTAAAGAGTGTTCCCAGAGAGGAGTGGGATCATCATACTGTAAAAGAGCTGGCAAAACCCTGCTCGACAGATAATACTATTTCGATGGATGAGGATGCTATCAAGGCTCTTACGGTGATGAACAAAACGGGGAGTTCGAGGCTGATGGTGGTTGACCACGGGGGAAAGCTGATCGGGATGGTTGCCATGAGGGATCTGATGCGGTTTTTAGCACTGAAACTTGATCTGGATGAGGGGGTTTTAAATAAAACCGAAAAAGAGGAGTAAACCTGAAAGCCTTAGCGCTCAACAGATTGCGATTTTTTGCATCATCCAGCTGTGATTTTCAGGTTAAAAGAAAAGAAACTGGTTGGATTCGAGTTGTCTTTCTCTGAGGTTTACAAAACCAAATACTGCCTGATGGACAATTTGGGATAAAAGCATAAGGATCTGGTAGGGGCCGTGTCCGGGCATACGTTAACACGTATGCCGTATCCGGGCCCCTAAAACCCCCAGTTGTGCAGGCAGGTATAGATATCACTTTTTTAAAACGCCTTTGTGGTTGCACTGACGAACTGGTGGTAGATTAAAGTGGAAAAGTCGCAAGCCACAAGTTAAGAGAAGATGCCCTTTTCATCAGTTTTTCCGAACTCTAATTTTCCTCTCTGTGATCTCTGGGCCTCTGTGGTGAACACTCATTAAGCATGTTTCTATGACCCTTCCTTGATAGTCGAGGCTCGGATTATTGCCCCGATGCCCCATTATGTGTAATATTCGGTTCCTGTTCCGAGGCCTGGCCGTAAGGAGGGCATAAACAAATAGTATGCAGTTTCGGGAAGAGGGCTCTCAATTTAAGATTTCTGGTTTAAAAAGTTAGATATTCAGAGGGGTATAAAAAAGAACCGCCGGGTATAAAACCCGGCGCTTCCGCTTCACCCAAAATAACTGCAAGAGGGCCTTGCAGATAGGAAAATAAGAGGTACTTATAATATAACACGAACTGTAAAAATGTTCAAGCATTTTGTGTATTTCCATCTCAGGTTTGTTTAAAATTGCCATATCTGTTGCTCACAGGTATGTAAAAAATGATTTTATGCTAAACATTTTACACGGAGTTGGCGTTTTATGTCTATTGTTTTCATTGATGGTCAGGAAGGTACTACCGGGCTTAAGATTCTGGAGAGACTTAAACCGAGAAAAGACATTGAGTTGCTGGAAATCCCATCGGATAAGAGAAAAGATGTGAGTGTGAAATCGGAGTATTTGAATGCCGCTGATGCTGTGATTTTCTGTCTTCCGGATCAGGCAGCAAGAGAGTCTGCATCGTTGATTAAGAATCCCAAAACAAAGGTCGTTGATGCAAGCACAGCATTCAGGACCGCTCCTGACTGGGCCTATGGTATGCCGGAGCTCAAAAAAGGGCAGAGGGAGATTCTGCGGGGTGCAATGCGGATCTCTAATCCCGGATGTCACGCGACAGGTTTTATACTTTCACTTGTTCCATTGAGGGAAAGCGGAATTGTTGGCGAGGATTATCCGGTGATCTGCTATTCGTTAACCGGGTACAGCGGTGGTGGAAAGAAGATGATAGCCCAGTACCAGGATCCTGAACAGAAAGAAGATCTGAGCGGGCCGCGGCACTATGCATTGACATTTGGCCATAAGCATATTCCTGAGATGCAGAAGTACACCTCACTTGCCACTCCGCCTCTGTTTCTTCCGGTAGTGGGCAATTTTTACAATGGCATGGTGGTAAGTGTTCCGCTTTATACCAGTCTATTTAAAAAGAGTGTATCTGTTGAGGATGTTTACAGTATAGTATCTGCCTATTATGAGGGAGAGCCCTTCATAAGAGTGATGTCTCCTGATCCTGAACAGAGCCTTGACAAGGGATTTCTCTCTCCAACAAAATGCAATGATACAAATATGCTGGATCTGTTTGTCTTTGGTAAAGGCGGGCAGATTGTGGTCATGGCCAGGTTTGATAACCTCGGTAAGGGAGCATCCGGAGCAGCAGTGCAGAATATGAATATTGCACTGGGGCTTGATGAAGCGGCGGGGTTGAGAGTTGCGGGTTGAATGCCGCAAGTCGCAAGCAGGGAAAAGAGCAGTGTAGTAGTAGCTTCTGTGCCAGAAGGGGCGTAATTCTGTAGCCAGGGGTAATTTGCCCCTGGAAAAAACGCCTTGAGAGTATACCCCGGAGATGAAGTTGTGAGTCAGGGGTTAAATTGATCAAGCCAATTGAATACCTTCTAAAAGTAGACTCTATCAAATTTTAGAGATTCCAGAAGAAAAAAGAAGCCATTAAATTTGATCGAACTGCAAATTGAAGAAAAATTCTGACCAGGAATTTAAAAGGTAGTTCGTCCTCGGAGATTTCACCCCAGAGATGAATTTGTGACTTAAGCTTAAATGTTAAATTGACCAAGCCAATTGAACACCTTCTAAAAGCAGACTCTATCAAATTTCAAAAAGACATAAAAGAATGATTGCAGAAAAAGGGAGTGATTAATTTAGATAGAAATGCAAATTGTAGAAATTTGCTGTGCAGGAATTAAAAGAGTAGTGCGTCCCCGAACTTCACCCCTGAGATGAAATTGTGACTTAGGGGTTAAATCGGCCAAACCAATTGGATACCTTCTTAAAAGCAGACTCTATCAAATTCATAATAACTCAAATTGGTGATTTCAGAAAAATGGAGCGATTAATTTAAAATGAACTGCATATTGTAGAAAATTGTTGAGCAAAAATTAAAAGCTGTTCGTTCCCGGAGATTATACCCTCGAGATGAAATAAAGACTTTGGATTTTTAGTCACTAATTCATCTATGGGGTGTAAGAGACGGCTCCGGAAATGGTCGTGCAGGTGCAAATGGGAGAGAGAGATTTATCCTTGAGTTGGTAAGTTAAGCTACTCCTTCATCCCAGAGATGATTCACCCTCAAGATGAATTTGTGACTTGAGTGTTAAACATACAAAGCTAATAGAATATCTCTTAAAAACCGACTCTATCGAAATCTATAAAAGGGTCAATAGAGAGATTCCAGAAAAAGGTAGCCATAGATTTAATTTGAACTGCATATTGTAGAAATATGCTTAGTAAAAATTAAAAAAGAAGTTTGTCCCCGGATGCGGAGGGGGAAAAAGAGTGGGACTCACCCACAGATCCCATTTAACGAGTTAAGTCATGAATTATCCAGGAGAAGCAAGTTATCTTCATGGGCACTCGGGTTATTTAACTATAGAAATTGAAGGAGATCTGAACGAACACAATTATGCTTATCCGGTAAAAGAAGCACAAAAATCAGCCTGGGTAGTTGCAGATAATTTTCATCATGGAACAATTTTTCAGGAATGTGACCCTTTGCTTGATTTAGTTCTGCAAGGTTATGAGAAGGCAGGAATGAAAGGAACAACAAATAAATTTGAAACACCTGCAAAAGCTATCAACCATGAATTGGTTAAATCTTTTCCTGAAGGCAGGAGATCTGTGGGCAAGGGACCATCTACTTGCGAATGGTTTTGTACAGTATTCTATGAATTATTGAAAGACAAGGTGAATATTAAGAAGATAGAATTTCGTTCTTCTTCATTAAATTGTGCTTCAAGAGAATTATAGTAAGGAAAGTGATAAAAGAAAAATAACAATAAGGGTAAGACATTGGAAATTTATCTAATGTCTTATCCTTATTATATGAAAAAAAATAAACTATAAAAACTGCAATGCCTTCAAGCCTCAATCATCTCAACATCTTACGGTTTTATGCTCTCCCCAACTTGTGACTTTCAGGTTAAAAGATCATGATCCAGCCTTAAAAGAGACAAAAAATGTTTCTGCTCGACGCATCACCAGAAGCATCACTGCATCATCGGGTTTAATCTTCTCTACAGTACGTCTGAACTGCTCAACAGAATTTATGGTCTGGAAGGTGCCATTTTTCACTTTTATCAACTGAATCAAATCTCCCCTGCTCATCATTGTCCGTTCATCTGTGATTGACTGGCGGATACCAGTAACCACGATTCCATTTACACTCTCAGGGATGTTGAGCTGAACCCTTAGCTCAGAGGTGAGATCGGCAAGCTCCAGGCCAAGAAATGCTTCTTTTTTCTCCTGTTCCGGATGTGGTTTGGGGGGTTTAACCACCCCGGTGGACTTTCTTTCAGCGATTTTTATGTTAAGTTTAATCTGTTTTCCTTCACGGACAACAGTCAGTGGAACGGTTTGACCCGGTTTGTAAGAGGCCACAATATTCCTGAGAGCATTGCCGCTTTCCACCTCTTTTCCGTTAATTGAGATCACTACATCACCCCGCCTCAAACCCGCCTTGTCGGCCGGCTCTCCACTCACTACATCCGAAACCAGTGCCCCTCTTGTGCTTTTCATCCTCAGCGCTTCAGCAGCAGACTCATTGAGATCCTGGATATTGACCCCGATATAGCCTCTGGTGACAGTTCCGGATCTTATTAAACTCTGGGCATCTTTTGCGGCAGTATTTATCGGAATGGCAAAACCCACCCCTGCAAAAGCCCCCGAAGGAGTAATAATCATGGTATTGATCCCAACCAGCTCACCCCTGATATTTACCAGAGCCCCACCGGAATTACCGGGGTTTATTGCAGCATCGGTCTGGATAAAATCCTGATACATCTCCGAGCCCTCGATTTTACGGTTGAGAGCAGAAACAATTCCCATTGTAACCGAGGAAGTGAAGCTGAAGGGATTTCCAACTGCAACCACAATGTCCCCCGGACGCAGAGAATCGCTGTTTCCTATGTAGGCCACCGGAAGATTACTTGCTTGTTCATTCAACTTTATCACAGCAACATCAGCCAGAGAATCGGCCCCAATCACCCTTGCACTGAAATTGCGGCCATCGGACAAGAGCACCCGGATCTCCTCAGCGCCCTGCACAACATGGTAATTTGTCAAAATGTAACCCTCAGGAGATATGATCACACCGGAACCAAGCCCCTGCTGACGATGTTCACGCCTTTCAACCCTGGGGTTTCTTCCAAAGAAATAGTCAAAAGAGTTAAATGAGGAGGTGTCCTTGAAAAAAAAGGGGTTGCGGAAATACTCTACCGTATCGACAGTGGTAGGGATTACAGAAACCACAGTTGGAATTGTCCTTTCAGCAATTTCATTATAGATATTTTTCAGCGGCCCGGGATCGGAGATCTGAGGCTTGCTCTTAGCCCCCAGACTTTGTGCTGCCCCCTGCTGACCAAAAGAACAATGATTTCCCGGAATAAGCGGGAACAGTGCAATAAGCAGGTAAACCACTGCCGGGTAGATTTTAAAAGGCATATATTCTCCTTATATATTGTACCTCGCTGGAGTTGTACAAGGCTTCTATCCATGTTGAGCAATAAACATTCCACTGTTACTCCTTGCACTCTCTTGAATTAAAAGCCTGACAATGGAAACCAATTTTATTAAAAATTATTGACAATGGTAGGAAACATAATATAATTAGAACGGGTTTAATGAATAGGTTTATGAAAGGGTTTAAGGACAATTTAATTGCAACAAAATCAATGGCTTATCAAGGAATACCATCTGATGTATCTCTTTAAACACGACTATACCATATATTGTATTCTTTCACCATTTAACTTTGTCAATAGGTAAAGGAGCGGTATTGATGTCACAGTACCTGACCAGCGGACAAATGGCCAAAAAACTCCGCATCTCATTGTCGACTCTTAAGCGGTGGCTGGAAGAGCCCCAGCTGAATATCTCAAACCAGCGCAACTACAACGGCTGGCGCCTCTTTACGCTGGAGGATCTTGAATCGCTTAGAGAATTTAAAAAACAACTGAGAAAAAGCGGGAAGAGATTCAACAAAACAACTCTGCTTCCTGTAGTAATTACCGGATCCAGGAATTTACAGGAACAGAACAGCAGGTAACCTGATGATGTGCAGATTTGCAATTTACCCGATGCTTCTACTTCTTTTCTGCAGTCTGATGTCTTACGGTCAGACTGTAAAGAGAGGCAGAAATGAGGGCACATTCAATATCAGTCCATCAAATGTTGCCGGTAACGGCAATATCACTGCGGGCATATCCCTGTCGGGAGGATATGGAGAAACTGGTCTCAGAGCTGATCCAGGTCTTAATGTGGCAATAGGGATTTCAGACATCATGCAGCTCAGCGGCAGAGCATCCTTTACAAACTTTCATGGTCTGGGGGCAATAGAGTGCAGGCTTCAGATCACTACACCCGAGAATAATAACCTGAGATTTTTCGGAATGTGTATTAATGGCGACCTTTATTTGTCAACCACCAAGGATACTCTCATAGGTTCAGCCAAAGAAACACGACCTGATTACAATCCTTTCTTCAGACCCTCTGCTGTTATTGATCTGGACTGGATTGCACTGTTAAGTCATTTCCCATTGAAAAATTATTTCTCATTCAGCATGTCCGATAATCCGGATATGCTTTACCTGTACAACCAGCTTTCATTTAAAATCGGGCTCGAATGGAAGTTGTATCAGAACAGTATAATTCTTGATGCAGGGCTGGGGTTGTACAGAGAAAAACCGAACCTGTTGCTGCCTTCAGGCGACAAGGGTTTCAAACAGCAGACTTTCTGGATTGAACCGGGTATCAGATACAGGCTTTTTCAGAAAATAAGTTTACTGGGTTCACTTAGAACCCTGATATTCCAGAGAGTAAAGCACGACAGGCCTCTTCCCGCAAATTACATGCGGCTCTCATGTGCAGTGGAGGTTCCTCTCCTTTACAGAGAAACAAATTCGGAAGCGATCCGTACGATGATTTTTGTCGAGAAAGAAAGGGAAAAGAAAAAAGACTTTGTGACCAAAATTATCGAGCAGCAAAAATCGATACGGCCTGATTTCGAGATCACCTTTGACGAATTCAAGACTGATCTGCCTGATGCAGCCCAGCAAAGAGAGCTACTGCAGAAACGGGAAGAAATACATCAGAAGATGCAGGAGATAGAGAGTCTGCTGGAGGATCTGGAATGAAACTAAATCTGATTATCAGTGCATCGGTCCTTATCCTGATTTCTACTGTGCCGTCGGCTTTTTCTCAGAGCAACCAGAAGCGCAACAGGGGTGAGTCTTTCTACAAACTTCAGAATTCAAATACCAGCGGACCCGGCAATATCTGGGTTACCCTGACAGCAGTAGGGTTTGTGTGGGACGATGTTCCTGACAAAAATGATTCTTCAGTGCTGAGTTCCCAGAAATGGTTCTCGAATCTCTACGGATTTCCGGAAATTAAAGCACAGGTTGGTTTCGGTGATTTCGGAACAGCGTATGTGGAATCAAGAGTCCTCTCCTACCGTTTTAAATTCGGGAACATCGCAGCGGGACTAAAATTAACAACCCCTAATAACGAGGATCTTCGTCTGAACGGCTTCGGGCTTGACTTTAAATTCAATTACCAGTTTTTTGAGACAAATCCGACTCTTGGGGGATATTATGGTTTTATGCCGGAAGGATTCGTGGTAAAGGGATTGACCGCAGATATCAAATTCCTTTACGAGCTGGATCTGCTTCCCAGAATCAGCAAAATTCCTTTACGTGCAATAGCAAATGCAGGTTTACGCATGCCTTTCAGATCCGACCGGGCGGACTGTTTTCAGTATCTTCTTGATGCTGGTGCTGTTTACAGCAGATACGGTTTCGATTTCTTTGCGATCTATACTCTTGAAGCCTTCAACAATCTGTTCAAACCGCTTGTTCTGACCCAGGATAACGGAAGAAAGAGATTTGCTGTTTTCTTTCCGGAAAATCCCATGTACCTCACCCTGGGAGGTAATCTTCGTTACGATAACGGGCTTGTTATTTCTTTATCTGTACCTGTTCTTCTAAGCAGAAACAAGTATTCAAGCATGGGTTATGGTAATCAGGAATATCCGATTGAAAGAGAGAAATATAATGTAACCGATCCTTTCGACCCGTGGTTCACAAAATGGAAAATGGCAGGTTCAATCTCTTTTCCTCTACGCTACAAAAAAACCAGTGCTGAGATGATGAGAACATATCTTATCCTGAAAAACCGGAAAAAGGATAATAGGATGGATATCGACAACCACCTTCAGGAACCGGGTACTGAGGGGAAATCACAGAGAAAAGAATCTCTGGAATTTTAAAAAATGAAAAAGACAGTCTTTAATCTTCTTAAAAGAGGCGCGCTTATAGCAGGAGTAGCTCTTGCTTTGTGCCCGGACTGTCTATTTGGTAAACCCAAAGAAGAAACAGATGTCTGGCAGATCAGGGAAAATCTGATACTGCGGTTTGGTTCTGAATGGAACAAAATCGAGATGCTCTCCCGGGAACTCTCCGCTGTATCTGATGTTCTGGCTGAGATACGTGATATCGGGCTTTTCCCTTCGATGCTGACAGGATTCAAGACAGGCAGCATGGAGCAGCTTAACAGCAGATCTCTGGTTCTGGAGAAGACTCACGCTTCGCTTCTTGAACAGATCGATGCTTTAAAACCGCCGCTCAATGATGCTATGGCTATACTTCGCGAGATGGTTGTCGGGGAGCCTGTAGAGAGCATGTTTGAGGTTCTGGAAAAAGGAGACATGAAGCGAATCAGCGAGATGCTCTCTATAAAACACCAGATTGACAGTTTATGGAATGCAAACGATTCACTCCTTGATTTTGTGATGAAAGAACTCGGGTTGAAATACAAAAAGGCAAGCAGTAATGGTCCTATGGAAGAAGAATTCTTTAAAATACTCAGGGCCAATCTGGGATTTCAGTCTGAGCAGTACTATGATAAGCTAAACCACATCAAAGATTACCTGGCATCAAAAGGAAGCAAAGCTGATCTGGCAAATATGTACCGGATTGAGAAGGATAGAATTTACAAATACATCCAGGAAGATAAGAGAAATCTTGCCAAAAAGAAACTTTTTCTCCTCCTGGGACGTTTCAAATCAGGTGTTGCAGTTGATGAGCTTTATAACTTGCTTGCCAAGGTTCAGTTTCAGGAAGGCGAATACGATAAAGTGCTTTCCACAATCACCAGGTTTCCTGAAAAAGATTCCCTCTCCGGAATTCTTTACAAATTTCAGAGCCTCTATGCTCTCAAAGACTATGAAAAACTCTGGGCTGAAGGCCAAACTCTGAAGTTTACATCTTTTGCGGGCAGAAAAAAGAATCTTCTGATATGGATGGTGCTTGAAAGCGGGCTTGCACTACGCAAAGATGGAAATTTCCTGAATCTGGCATCTCAGGTCGATAAAAATGCCTCTTATTCGCTGCATGTGATGCATGCACTTGCACGTTCATATCTCCAGATCGATGACAAAGCAACCGCATTATCCATAATGGAGAGTACTTTAAAATACAACCGTAACTCTCCTGAGGACGAACTTGCTTATGGCGAAATACATCTTGCCGTTGCCCAGCTCTATTATGAGGTTGGCAATTACAAAAAAGCTCTTTCCCTGTTCTATGATATTCTCAATGAACAGAATAGCTTTGACCGTGCGATGTTTGGAATACTCTGGTGCTATATTCGTCTTGGTCAGGATGATAAAGCAGAAACGGCTCTCAGTAAACTTGTAAGCCAGTCTACTGAATCGCCGCTTGGTGCAGAAGGTATTCTTATTCTTGCCAGAAGAAATCTTTACAAAGCAGGTTATGACTGGAAAAAAGCTGTATACCTCAAAAATGAGGAACAGCGTCTACTGCAGATGCTGGAAACTATTTCCAAAAAAGAAGCTATAGAGAAGAACCGTGCTAATGCAAGTAAATACGCATATGCCCGCCGTGAGCTGACATCTCTTCTGGACAGGATCCACCAGGAGCAGGTGCCGGATTACAAATCAATATCCCAGACTTACGACCGGGTAAACGAAATTTGCAACCTTCTGATCCGTCACTACAAGACCGGATCTTTCCAGGAGACAAGTTTCTCACAGAAACGCGAGAGGCTTCTTCATTACCTTGATTCCGTAATAATCGAGGCCAGAGGCGAACAACAGAATAAATACGGAAAAATGCTGTCAAATGCAAGACACAACCGCAAACGAATTAAAGATATTGTCGATAACTCACTGGTATTCTCATCTGTGGCATCGATCGATAAGTTTCGCTGGGAGAGGGATTATATAGACTGGGAAAAATCACTTGTCAAAAAAAGGGATATCCAGCTTGACGAACTTATTTCAGAGTCGACGGATTCGGCTCAAATATTTTCCCTTAAAAAGGAAAAACAGATCTGTTCAGCACGCATAGATTCTCTTCTGGTTAAAGAAGACAGCATTTCAAGGCGGCATTTCCAGAAGCTGGCAGAGGAACTCCCGGCTCTTGTAAATACGGTTTCAGACAGTGCAGATAAATCTTATTTCAAATACCAGCTCGGTGAGCTCTATTATACTCAGGAGAACAAGAAATATTCTGCCGATTTTGAGGTCTATGAAAAAGAGATGACTTCTTATGAGCTGAGTTTATCACAATACCGGCAAGGTAAACTTCTTGAGCCTCCAGCTATCCCGGTTCCTCCCCGCCTTAACCACCAGAAAAGCATGGAACAATTCAAGGCTGTCATAAATGGATATCAGAAATCCAAATTCATCCCGCCGGCCTACTACAGCCTTGCATGGTGCTATAATGATATCACCATGCTGGACAGCGCTTTATACTATATGGAACAGCTTGCCACACTTTACCCAAACAGCAACCATACTCCTCAGGCCTGGATGTACTGTGGTGAATACAATTTTGACCGCGGAGAACTGGACAGAGCAATCAAATGCTATCAGGCGGCGATGAGATATCCGGAAAGTGAATGGTTTGATGAGGCACTTTACAAACTGGCCTGGGCACAGTACCGTCTGTCAAACCCGGAGAAGGCCATAAGCTCATTTCTTGCTCTGGTGAGTCTTGGAGAATCCAATCCCAACAGAAAGCCTCTGCTTGAAAAGGAATCGATGGACTACATAGCAATCAGCTTCAGTGAAACCGATGGGGTGGGTGACGGTGGTCTGCAGCGGGCTCTTAAGTTTATCAAAAAACTCGGTGATTATGATAAGGGCTGCCAGATTCTTCACAGACTTGGATCTGTGTACAGGGACCAGGGGCGCACTGATATGGCATTGAAGACCTACAGAACGCTTTTGAATTCATTCCCCGATTATTCCAAAAATCCTATGGCCGAAGCGGAGATGCTTGCGTTATTGCAGCGTGAGTCAACAATTGAGGAAACGAATCAGACAAAAATCGATTATTATAAAAAATACAACCGTAACAGCTCCTGGGCCAGGTCTCAGAAGAAAGATGTCCGGGAGCAGGCCGACAGTGTAGCCTGCAGGTTGCTTTATGATGGAGCGATCGGATATCATCAGTTAGCCCTTCAGAAAAACGATACTACACTGTATCTATCCTCTCTTGATTCTTACAGAGAATTCATAACTGTATACCCGGCATCGCCGATGGCCAACGAGTGTCATTATAACCTGGCGGAAATCGAGTTTTCTCTTGGTAATTACCTCCAGGCAGCAGAAGAATATATGGCTGTATCAAAACGATATCCCGACAGCAAATACAGGGAAACTGCTGCATGGAATGCAATTGTGGCATCCCAGAACCTGCTCAAGCAGGAAAGCAGCACAAAATAACAGGAATTGTTGAAAGGAATTACTGTTAATAAATGTTTCATCGAGTAAACATCTTCCCGTTCAAGGGTATGTTGAGTTTGTTTTCAGCTCTTTTGCTTGCCGGCTGTGCAAACAATGGCAGCAAATTGATCAGAAACAACACACCCGACTACAGGAAGGCTGCAGACTCTGTGTCGCAGGCTGTGATTGACAGTTCAAAAATAAAAAAAGAAACTGGTACTGAGAAAGTTCAGTCGATTCCCGGAGGGCTGTCTCCGGCATCGGAGCTCATGATCAGAGCATGTGACAACTATATCAGTGTTAACCCTAATACACCCAAAACAGCCGAGGTATACACAATCAAGGCCTCTATGCTTTACAACAACCGCCTCTTTGAGCAGAGTCGTAATGTTTACATGGAGATAATAAATAAATATCCGGGTACTTCAAATGAACTTGAAGCAACCAAGATGGTAGCTCAGGCTTTCTACGAAGAGAAAAACTTTGATAAGGCACAGGAGTGGTATAAAAAGCTCAGTAATGTAGCAGCTGATGGAGCCGACAAACAGGAAGCTCTGACAAGAATTGCCGAATCGATGTTCCGGATGGCAGAAAAGTATGAGGCGGAAAGTCGTTTCAAGGATGCAGCTGAGCAGTATGAAAGGATCTCTCTGGAGTACTCGGATGCCAAAATCGCAGACATATCTCTGTTCAATGCCGGGTTAAGCTACGAAAAGCAGGCTGAGTGGTCACATGCGATTCTGGTGTTTCAGAGATTGCTGCAGAAATATTCTTCCTCACAGCTTCTTCCCAAGGCTCAGTTCAGAATCGCCAAGAGCTATGAGAAACTCCTTCAGTGGGATCTTGCTGCAGAATCCTATTTAAAGGTTACTGCCGGCTATCCTAAGTCAGAACTCGCATCTGTCTCACTTTATAATGCCGCATTCAGTTTTGAAAATGCTGACAAGCTCAAGGAAGCTGGAGCGACGTTTGAAAAAATGGCGCGGCTTTTTCCTCAGTCTGAAGATGCAGCGGATGTTCTTTTCAGGGCAGGAGAAATTTACGGAAAGATAAAAGACTGGGAAAGTGTCGGACGTGTAAGCCGGCTGTTTACAGAGAAATTCGGCAATGATGAAAACAGGGTTGTTCAGGCACTTTGTATGACCGGAATTGCCTATTATATGCAGAATAATGAGAGTGAAGCAATTCTACAGCTTGAAAAAGCACTTTCCACTTTCGCCAGATTAAAAAGCCCCAGTTCAATGAACCAGTTTTACGCTGCAAAGGCAATGTTTACTATCGGTGAAATCAGACATACCGAGATGAACAAGATACAACTGAGCAGTGCCAGGGGTCTCTATAAAAAGCAGCTCGGGCAGAAATCTGACCTTCTAGATAAGGCTCTTGAAGCCTATTCGCGCGTAGTCAAGTTCAATATTTCAGAATGGACAACCCGCTCTGTTTTTGAGATCGGTCAGGCGTACGAAGATTTCGCCATGGGCATATTCAAACAGGAGCGACCTTCTTTTGGATCTATCGAAGAGCGGATTGCGCTGGAGCTTGGAATAGCCCAGGCAATCGAAAACTATTTCATAAATAAGGCAGTACATTATCATGAGCAGAATGTAAAGCTTGGAATAAAGGAAAAAATCGAAGACAAATATGTCCTGCAGTCACGTCAGAAACTGACTTACCTTCCCTATGCGGCAGGGGAGAACTACCTTTCTCTTGTTGAAATAGCAAGAAGCACAGGTGAGAAGGGTCAGCTGGAGGGCTTTGCCCTTATCGCACGTAAGCTTCAGATGCTGCAGAAGATTGCCCCGTTTCAGGAGAAGTCAATTGATCTGTTCCTGAAGTGCCTTGAACTTGGCAGCACTTATCAGGAGTTCAGTGAATATTACAAGAAGGCCAGCGCCAGCATAACAAAAATCTCCTTTGTAGTTGGAGAAACTTACGCTGATGTAGTCAACATCGCCAGAGACGCCCCGATACCGGAAAATTTTGATCCATATGAAAGATTTGTCTACCAGACCAAGCTTCTCAAGCAGATTGAAGGATATGAGGATCAGGCATTGACAAACTATCTTAAAACAACCAAGATTGCTGAAGCCTACAAAATTGATGACCCCAGTGTCAGGGATTCTCAAAACAAAATCGCTCAGCTCCTCTTTACCAAAGCCCGTTGCATGGACCTTTTATGCGAAACAGCTTTTAAAAACCCGCCTTTTCCCGGAAATGTAAATGAGACTGAAAAAGAAGAATACAAGATAAGGTTTGAAGAGATCGGACTGAAATTTCAGGAACAGGCTTTTGAGATCTATAAAACCATACTTGATTTTACAAAACAGAAGTATGCCACCGGGGAATATGTCACTCATGCCTATGTCAGACTCTATCAGAATTTTCCCGAAGAATACGGTTCCGAAGAAAACCAGCTGATTCAGTCTTCAATCGGTACCGGCTCACAGTGGCGCTGTACATCCGATACAGTAGAAAACTGGGAGAAAATTGATTTGTCGGATACTGCCTGGGAGAAGGCACAGAAAGCCATTTACAATGACAGTGTTGGAATCAATGGTTTTCCCGGTAAAACACCTCTTCCCATGTGGCTGGGTTCAGGGAACCCTGCCGTGAAAGAATCCTACCATCCTGAAAAGAAAGTCACATTCAGGAGGACGTTTACTACAACGGAAACTCCCGATTCTGCACTTTTCTTTTTTGCCTCAAAGGGACCAGCAGTAGTTTTTATCAATGGAGAATTACTGATGTCCGATACTTCTGCGAGTATGGGCTTTGAAGCACGATCCTGGGATCTTCTGGGAAAAATCAGAAAGGGTAAAAACGTCATAGCGATTCAGGCAGAAAGCAGAAGCAACGATGATAACGGGATTTTTCCTCTGCTTTTAATGTCAATAAGGACAACGGTGTCTGTTCCCAAACCTCCAGATTATGAAGAACCGCTCAGTTCAGAACAGGTAACGGAGGATGTTTACAAGTTTCCTTTTATCAAGAACTTCAGCCCTGAACAGAAAGAGGCTAAACAATGAAATTTAAAGCGGCCTTCTTTTTATTTGTTCTCACTTCAGCGGCAGCCTGTCTGGCAGCACCTCAGGTAAAAGCAGCTGAGCCTGACAGTGTAGAGGAGCAGGGATACCGGATTGAGCAGCCCGGAACAATCACCTTTACTGTCGGTGTAAAGATCAAAGGGAAAATTGAAAAACCGCAGGTCATGATTTTTCTTCCAAAAGAGAGGACTATTTACAGAGAAATAGAGTTTGAGAGGTCTTTTAAAGAGGATCTGGCTGATCCGCTGCCATTTTCACCCATAATTGAGTAGAAATAAGGGGAAAGGGTTTTGAAACATTGACACTTCGGGCAGGTAAATGGTAGACTTTGTATTTATAAAATCGGGTAATAACACAATTTTTATAAATTGAATGTGATCTGAAGTGAGGAGGAAATATGCAAGCGATTGCCCAATGGTATCAGCAAGGCGGGATTTGGATGCACCCTATCGCAGCGGTTTCTGCGTTTGCACTGGCAGTAACGCTGGAGAGGCTTTTTTATTACTATGTACATTGCCGTATAGATGCCAAAGCAATGCTGACTCAGATCACACGAATGGTACGCAATGGAGATCTGGAGAATGCGCGTCAGATCTGTGCAAAGACAAAAACACCTCTATCTGCTATTCTTGAATCGGCCCTGTGGCATTTCCAGCAGCAGGAACCGGATCAGGAGATCCAGAATGCAGTCGATGAAATTGCTTTACGAGAGCTTCCACGTATACAGCGCAGAACCCATTACCTTTCTCTTTTTGCAAATATTGCCACATTGCTGGGTCTTTTGGGTACAATATTCGGGCTTCAGGAAGCATTCGGTGCACTATCTGCCGCAGACCCGTCGCAGAAAGCCGTCATCCTTGCCAAAGGTATTGCAATCGCCATGAATACAACAGCCTTGGGGCTCATCGTGGCTATCCCCTGCATGATAGCCTATTCAATCCTGGGGTCTAAAGCAAATACAATTATAGAGGAAATCGATGAGAGTTCGGTTCGTCTGCTGAATTTCCTTTATGCTCAAAGAAGATCCTGATTACCGGGAGACAGGGCAATGGCCGATAAAGAGATAAATAATGATAAGCCGATGCAGAAGGCTTTTCCTGCCACAAAGAGATCGAAAAAATCGACCAGTAAAGAAGTAGAGGCACTGGATCTTGATGTTACGTCTGTGATGAACCTCTTTATGGTGATGATTCCATTTCTGGTATCTATGGCGGTATTTACGCATATAGCAACGGTCGATTTTTCGCTTCCGCCCGCACAGGGCACCTCCGGAGAATCTACAGAATCAAAAGAACTTGACATATCGATAGTTGTTACCAACGAAGGATTCCGGATTGTAGGGACGGGTAAAAAACTCGACCAGGTACCGATGGTTCGCGGACAATACCAGTTTGAGCAGCTCAGAGTGCTGTTAAAGGCGATAAAATTCCAGTATCCCTCACAAAAGAGTGTTGTTCTGGTGCTTGAAGGTGAAGTTCTTTATGATGATATAATCAAATTCATGGATATATGCCGTGAATCGCAATTTCCTGAAATCGGTTTATCAGGAGATATAGGATGAGCCTCAAAATCAGGTCAAAAAAGATCAATTCCAGTCCGGTGCTTGAGATTACCGGAGAAATAACAGGTGAGAACGTCGGAAAAGTCACCTCAAAACTTGAAGGTCTGCGAAAAGGGGACTCTCAGAAGGTTGTTGTTGATCTAAGCAAGACCACTTTTATTGACAGCCATGGACTTGGGGCATTTGTATATATCTGGCGACTTTTGGGGGAACAGAACAGAGAGCTCATATTCCTGAATCCGCAGGGGTTTATCAGAAACATGTTTACCGGAACCAACCTGGATAAAATTTTCAAGGTTGTTGATAGTGAAGAGGCCATATGAGTTTTCCTGCATCGAAATCACAAATGATCCGTGTTAGAAAGTGCAAGGCCAGAACCCAACTCAAGGGTTTCAAACCTCAGCTTACTTCACTGGTCGATGCAATGACTATTCTTCTTATTTATCTTCTTCAGAGCTTCTCTACAGAAGGTGAAATTCTGACTGTGTCAAGAGAACTTGAACTGCCGGAATCAAGCGCTCAGAAGAAACCGGAACTGAGAGTTACATTAACTGTAAATAACAAATATATCCTTGCCGAAAATCAGATCGTGGACAAGGTACCTGAAATTATGGAATCGGAAGAGCTTATTATACCCGGTCTTTACCAGTGGCTGGGAAAAAGGCGCGAAGCGACTGAAAAGATAAGTCAATATTCTGATAAGACCAAGTTTAAAGGGGAAATTACGATTTTGGGCGATAAGCGGATACGATTCCGCCTTCTTAAGAAGATCATGTATACATGTGGCCAGCAGGAGTATAATAATTTTTCATTAGCTGTAAGGAAACGTGGGGAATAGGTTGGACGTTCAGAATAACGCAATCATCGCCGGAACCGGCAGCAGAATTGTTATCGACAACCGCACTTTGCGGCAGCTGCGTGGTACTCCCTGGAAGAAGCTCGATGTGCGTTTTTTTCTTATTGCGCTTCTCTCTGTCGGAGTACATCTGGCTCTTATATGGTATACCCGGCAGATAGAAATTGAACATGTTGAAGTAAAGCTTGAGGATGTGCCGGAACGTTTTGCCCGCCTCATAATCGAGAAGCCCCTTCCTAAAAAAACTGTAAAGAAAACTGCAGAGAGCACTGGAAGCGGCGCATCAGAAGCGGCAAAAACCGAGACTCAAACAACCAGATCGGAACCAAAAGTAATCGGCCCGGTTGAACGTGCACAGGCACAAAAGGCAGTTCAGGCAAGAACGGCAAAAGTCGAGGAAAAAATCAGAACTGTCGGGGTCCTTGGAATGCTGACCGGTGTAGGAACAACTGCAAAAGGCCCATCGGTGGTCGATGTCCTTGGAACGATGAAAGACAAGAAAGAGAAATTCGGGGATCTGGATGCGGCCCTTGCCAATATGGCAGGACTTCAGAAAACACAGGAAGTAGATGTACTGAACCGCAAGTTAGTAAAGAGCAAGGATGTGGTGGTGTCGCACAGGCAGGAGATTGATGACCTGATTGCCGGAGTTGGCGGGGCAAAAACAGTAGAGCTGTCAAAGAAGGGTGAGTTTGTAATACAACGTCCCGAAAGCATAGAAGGCTCTGCATCATCGAACTCAAAGAGAGATTCCGATATTATCAATTCTGTTGTCGCATCTCATAAAGCAAGCATACGCATGAGCTATGAAAAATATCTCAAGCGTGATCCGTCGTTATCAGGAAAGATTACCGTCAGATTCACCATCACAGCTTCCGGAAGTGTTTCTATGGTAAAGGTAATTGAGAACACTACCGGAAGCACAGAACTTGAATCAGAGATAATAAGAAAAATTAAAATGTGGCAGTTTGAATCAATACCGGATGGTGATGTGACTGTTTCTTATCCGTTTGTTTTTATGGCTGCCAACTGAGAATCATTGCCGTTTACAGGCTTTTTTCGCATGAGGATCTATGCAGAAGATTATCACGATTCTTTTACTCCTGACAGCCGCAAGCATGCCGGTTGCCGGAGCGACTATTAAAGCCGGACATGTGCTGGAAATCCAGGTAATGTCGAACCCTGAATTTTCAGGGCGTTACACCGTAAATGATAATGGAACAATTGATTATCCGCTTCTTGCAGATCAGATTATTACCAACATGAGTACATCGGATTTAATGAATGATCTCACGTTCAGACTTGCACGCCATATTGACAATCCTCTTGTTCTGATTTCTATTGTGGAAAAACCGGAAATACTTATAAATGTTCTCGGGCAGGTTGTTAATCCCGGTCCGGTAAGGACACTTCAGGGGGCCTCTATACAGGAAGCAATTAAACTTGCCGGAGGCACACAGGAACAGGCGGATTTGTCCAGGGTGAAAATAGTTCACAAAAACAATCCTGATTCCGAGAAAACATACGATCTGTTAAAGTTCATGGAAGATGGTAATATTGAGACTATGCCGACACTGGAAAATGAGGACATGGTCATTGTTCTTTCTCAGGAACGTTCGAAGAAAATCAAAGTTATCGGTTCTGTTCAGAAACCCGGTTTGTTTGATCTTGAAGACAAAATGAACATTTTCGAAGTCATTTATCTTGCAGGCGGGCCCTCTGAAAAAGCCGATCTGACAAAAGTAAGAAGGATTTCACAGCAGGAAAACAATAAAGTCATCGAAGAGGTTTTTGACATTCAATCCTATATCGATAAAGGTCAGATGGAACAGATCCCGCTTATTTACGAAGGAGATATTATAATAGTTTATTCACGATGGTATGACTGGAGAACGATTCTGACAATTCTTAACAACACTTTATTATTTATAATAACGATTCAGACTTTTACCAATCTATTCAAATAACTATGGCATCGCTTACATTACAAAAGCTCCGGACCAGTGCCGGAATCAAAGACTACCTTGCAGTAATATTCCGCAGGCGATGGGTAATAGTACTGTCGTTTCTGAGTGTTCTTCTTACTACTCTTTACTATGTCTATCAGATTGAAGATATTTACGAGTCATACTCGACACTGGTCATTGAGGAGCAGGGTGCATTTGTCAATCAGATGATGAACGTAAATACCCGGACTCTGAGTTTTTATGAAGGTATTCTGGCAAGCCGTACATTTATGGAAAATGTTTTTGACAGTATTGGAATAGAGCCTTTTGAGAAAGTTGTCCCGAAGATTACCAGAGATCAGGCACTCAGATATATTCAGAGCAGCCTGACACTGCGTAAAACCACTTTCACTTCTTTTCTCAATCTGGTTTCCCGGGCGCAGTCAAGAGAGCTTGCTTTTCAGATAGCCTCAAAAAGTACGGTAATATTCCGTACCCGATGTCAGGAGGTTGCCAGCGAGGAATCACGAAGGGCCCTCTATGAAATTGAGAATCAGTTACAACTGATAAGGAAAAATCTCGAGCAGGCTGAGCACGATTACCGCAGTTTCAGTGAAAAAACAGGTCAGATTCAGGAAGGTACCACTCCGGAACTGAAGACACTGCAGGACGCTTATGCAAGCGGGCTTGCTCAACTGGGGCTCAAGCAGGCAGATCTGAATGCGGAAAAAAAGCAGCTTGCCAATCTCGAAGGTAAAATTACTCCGGCAAGCACACTGCGCTCACCCCAGTACAACCAGCTCAGGGCAAAGCTCAGTGAACTGGAAAAAGAGAAATTGCGTCTTGAGGGACTTGGAATCCGTCTGGCGGGGGTCTCAACGGTTGACAGAGAGATTCAGGAGATAGAGAACAAGCTGCTTGAATTCAAACAGACTCCAAGCAGCACCACTATCGATCCTGCTACAATGCGTCAATGGCAGGAGCTCCGGAAATCCGTTTTAACCAAAGAAGGCGAACTGGAGCTGTTCAGAAGACGCCTTGAGTCATACGAAAAGGCCATAACCTCTTATAAAAAGGGCAATCCTGATATTCTCTCTCAGTCCCTTGAGCTTCTCCGTTTAAAGAGATCTAAAGAAATTTACGAGAATATCTACACTATTCTTCTGGAAAAAGCCGAAGAAGAGCGTATAAAGAGTGCATCCAGTTCCGCCGGAGTAAAGATTGTTGACCTTCCGGTAATGCCGCGCGATCCTGTACCCAAAAATGAGACCAGATTCTACATCCTGGGCATTTTTCTGGGATTGGTTCTTGGCTTTGGATTGGCTTTTCTGATTGAGTTTAATGACACGACTATCAAATCAAACGATGATGTTGAAAGATATCTGGAGCTGCCGGTAATGGGTACAATACCTCATATTACATATAAGAAGAATGAGCTTGAAATCCGGCGGCGCTCCTCAAAGAACAAGAAAGGCATGTCGGTTCTTCAATACCCCCGTCAGGTGTTTCGCTTTGATGGTGATGATTCTGTTATTACAGAATCCTATCGTTCTCTGCGCACGAATCTATCATTTGTAAGTCCAGATAAACCGCTGCAGGCTATCGTACTTACATCTGCCGGACCTTCAGAAGGAAAATCGCTGACCATTTCCAATCTGGCCATGGCTTACGCACAGATGGGAAAAAAGACACTGCTTGTTGACACAGATTTACGCCGTCCGGTTCTTCATCACATTTTCAATACAAAACGGGAACCTGGATTTACAGATCTTTTTATGGAAAACCCTGATTACGACCGGGTGACAAAGCACACTCAGAAAGAGAACCTGTTCCTTATAACTGCAGGCATGTTTACCCCCAACCCGGCCGAGCTGCTGGGTTCAAACCGCATGATTCAAATTTTGGATTATTTCCGAAGCAACTATGATGTTATATTTTTCGATACACCGCCTGTTGTTGCTGTTACAGATGCGACTTTGTTGGGAACAAAAATGGATGGTTTGCTGATAGTTATAAAATCTCACCATACAGATCGGGACATCGCTTTGAGAGCAGTAAATACGGTGAGAAATGTAGGCGTAAGGATACTCGGGGCGGTGCTTAATGATATCAACCTTTCGCACCGGTACTCAAGTTACGGATATTACAAATACTATTATCATTATTACAAATCGAAAAAAGATTAGCGGTTTAAATGTCCAGTAGAGCTGAGCGCTCTTTTTCCCGGAAAAAATTCCTTTCAGGTCAGTGGCACACACGTGCAGTTTCCGTCAGGTCGGGTCTGATGCGACTGTGTGCCGGATTTCTTTCCCTGAAACGCAAGGGTGTTGATGACCTTGCTGCAAGGTGTTTCCCCTTTTACAAAGTGGTTGATTTCGGCTCAGGCCGCGGTGCCTACAGCAGGTGGTTTATAGACCGTTGTCCCTGTACGGTTCTGGCTGTAGACTGGTCGCCTGAGGCGCTCAAATGGGCCTCATACCGCAGTGGAAAAGGTAAAGTTCTTCCTGTTTGTGCCGATCTACATATGCTTCCGTTCAAACATGGAATCATAGATTCTCTTTTCACTATTGATGCCCTGGGTCATCTTCGCGATCAGGAAAAGGCGCTGGATGAAATATTCAGGGTTTGCCGTCCAGGTGCCGCACTCTTTCTTCACAGCGAATGCGGTGACTACAAAAAAAGGTGGCCTGACAATAGTCTTATCAGGAAAATCGGTTTTGATTATCTCGCAGATCTTGACGGTCATTATTCGATACGACCATCAGAAGAGCTTTACAGCTTTTACAGCAGACGGTTTAAAGTGAGGCGATTCTTCAGCCCTGCCGGCTTGACAGGGTGGATCACCGGGTATCCGGAGAAATACCGCCTCGCATTCAAGAAGGCCCGCTTTCATTTTTTAAATATCATAACAGAGCTGTTTACAGGAATTAAAAAGTTTCCTGTCACTGGTCTTATGCTCAGATTACTGAACGCCTCTATCAATAAGTTTGAACTGTTACTGGATATAAAGGGTGGAGGTTCCTGCTTTGCCTATGCAGAAAAACCTTTCCAGACAGAAGATTCTTTTCAAGAAAGCGCATTTTCTATCGACATAATTATTCCTACATTCAATAGACCCGATTCAGTTTACAATATTGTCCAATCTCTACTTGATCAATGCAACTACAATGACACCATCTATATTGTATGGCAGGGCGATCAGAAGCCCGATGTGCCTTTATCAGAACGGGTGCATCTTCTTTTTTCTTCGCCCCCGAATCTTCCCAATGCCCGCAATGCGGCTCTAAAGGCAGGCTATAACCCTGTTGTACTGTTTCTTGATGATGATATAGTGCCGGAAAGCGAATTACTTGACAAACACAGAAACTGCTACCGGCAGGAATCTACAGGCGCTGTTGCCGGTTTCATTGAGGATCCTGTTTTCGCCTCCGAAGCACCCGAATCCGATCCATGGTTTGATGTCCGCCACGGTGAGATTCATCAGAACTTTTCCATGTCTGAAAGTCGCAATGTTATCAGTATCATGGGCGCAAATATGTCTTTCAGAAGAAGCGCACTTGTAAATATTTGCGGATTTGACAAAGGATTCAGACATAATGCGCACTGGGAAGATGTAGACTGTGCATTCAGGCTGTTAAAAAGCAACTATCAAATCTGGTATTGTCACGAGGCCAGGGTAAAGCACCTTCGTAAAGACGCCGGAGGATGCAGGTCCGATAAACGATACAGATTTCTTTTCCATAGTTTTGCCAATACAGCTTATTTTTCCTGTAAATATGCCCCTCTTAAAAAATCATTATCATGGATTGTCTTCTGGAAATATCGTCTTGAATATCTTTCCAGAAAAGTACCGGAAAAAGGCAGACCCTTCAGGAAAGGCCATAATATTCTGGCTGTAATTGCCGGCCTTCTTGGTGCTTCATGCGGACTCGTAAGATTCCTTACTCAGGGGAAAAGAACAGGACTGCCACAGCAAATTATCGAATCACAGGAATCTCCTTAAATGAAAGCTCTATGGATCTTCCCGGAAACTGACAATTGCGGGATATCAATTTACGCCCGAAACTATACCGATGCCTTAAGAAAGCATGCAGATGTTTCGATTATTGATCCGCTCAGTTTATTTTCCGACTCTTCCAGAACCTCTGATCTGATGCAGAATGCAGATGTTGTCCATATTCAGTATGAAACCACATTTTTCATTAAAAACGGGCATGATTATTTTCTGCAGATCTTATCTAAAATCAAAAAGCCGGTAATCATCTCTCTTCATGAGGTTTATAGAGACTTTCCGGGAGTATATCCCCGTCGTGAGATATCCGGAAACGATTTAATTAAAGGGATTAAAAGAATCATTTACGACCGCAAACATCCGTCTCAGACGGCATTCAGAAAACATCTGAAAATGAACTTCGGTGCAGATCTTATTCTGGTTCATCACCAGTATCATAAAGAAATATTGCAAGCCGAAAACGCAAATCTTAATATTGAAGTGCTTTCACATCCCGTAAGGGTTTCCGCAGATTTTCCTCAATTCTCCTGGGCACCCCAGCGCCCACTTCACCTTGGGTCAACAGGTTTTATAAATCCACAGTACAATTATGAGCTTCTTTTTTCCTTTCTTAAGAAGCTCGATAAAGACTGGCGCTTTACATGGGCTGGCGGGATCAGAAGTCGGGAGCAGCAGGATCTTTTAAACAGTATAAAAAACAGGATCAATGATAACGGCTGGAATGACCGGTTTACGATTACAGGGTGGATTACAGAAGAGGAACAGACCGTTCTTCTCAGAGAAATTGATATATATCTTGCACTTTTCTCGAGCCGTTCCTCTTCAGGAAGTTTGACACGTGCGATAGGAGCGCTTAAACCTGTAATTGCAACAAAGATTCCTCTTTCAGAGGAAATTGCAGGTTCAGAGCATTCCCCTGTAGTTGTTGTACCTCATGAACCAGGGGCTGCAGCTGATGCCTTGAACCGTCTTTTGTCCGATATCTCCTTCAGGGAAACATTACTTAATAATGTAAAGAATTATGCTGATAGGTACAGTTACCAGTCGATGGCCACCAGGATGTTTTCAATTTACAGGAAAGTCACTGAAAAATGAATATACTCTGGGATCTGCGGCTGTTTTCATTCGGGTACGGCAATCGTGGTGTAGGACGTTTTACAGAAGCATTATCCGGAAGCATCAGTTTTACGGAACCGGAGTACAGAATTATTGGTTGGGGTGATAAATCAAAAATCCCGTGTTCTTTGCAGAAAAAAATAGCTCAATGGATTCCTTACCGGCAAAGCGATTGGAAAAGAGATCTTTTTACCATTCCGCTCATCATTTTAAGGCATAAAATTGATCTCTACCACTACTGGGTTGCCCTTGGTCCCAAAAGACAGATCGGTCTGGGTCTTTTACATCCATGTCCTTCAGTGGCTACTGTATACGATATGGGAGTTGAATACTGGGACATACCATTTCTGCGTTCGGTAAAGAGCAGCAGATACTGGCGGATGCAGAAAATCTTAGCCGGCTCCTTAAAGAGTTATATCTGCATTTCAGAATCTGCAAGATTGGATTTTATTAAAGCATTTCCCGATGTTAAAAACAGGTGTCATACATTGTACATGCCTGTTTCACGAACAAATACAGGTAATACAGATCGCAAGCCTTACTTTGTGATGCTTGGAGGAAGTGTTCATAAGAATTGTGCCCGTGTGGTAAAGGCATTTTCGCAACTTGGAGAAAAATATCCGCAATTCAAACTTTTAATACTTGGCGATGTTGATAAGAAGGAAGAGGGGCTGGAAAATGTGCCCGAAACTGTCTTATTTGAGTCGGGTATGGAGCGGTATCAATATCACCTTGATAATTGCAGTGGACTGATTTTCTGTTCGCTTTATGAGGGGCTTGGAATACCGCCACTTGAAGCAATGGTTGCCGGGTGTCCCGTTGTGGCATCCAGGATCCCTTCCGTAGAAGAAACGTGTACAGAGTCAGCACGATTTGTCGATCCAATGCATGTAGAGGGTATTTCACTGGGGATTAGTGACCTGATTGAGAATAATTCATTATGGGCAGAAAGATCACGGATGGGTGCTGGCAGATACAGAATGATCAGTATTGATTCTGGAGATAAGTGTATTGAGATCTATAAGAAACTAATTAACAGATGAAAATTGTTTCAAGCTCCAATAACGACAGCGATTCTAAAAATTACTTTTGAGTTAGTGACAATAATTTGGGATCGTTATCAGTCCCTGTTAAATTATGGTATAATCAACCTATGTTCATTTCGATTGTAATTCCGACATATCAGAGACCCGATTACCTTTTATCCTGCCTTAAGGCCTTAAGAGAGCAGATTGGAAATGATCAGCATACCGAGATTATCGTTATAGATGATGGTTCATGCCAAAAAGATGCATCTGCAAACCAGAAGATCTGTGCGGAGCATAGATGCAGCTATTTTCATCAGGGAAGAAACAGGGGGATGGCGGTAGCGAGAAATACCGGTATCGCAAACAGTAAAGGTGAATGGGTAGTTTTTCTGGATGATGATGTAAGAATAAACGAAAACTGGTTTTCATCTCTTGTTCCACTGCTTAAAGAAATGCCTTTGTCTGTTCCGGGAATTGAGGGGCAGGTTAAAGCTTCAGGTAATGGTGTATGGGACAGGGAGGTTCAGAATCTCGACGGAAAAGCGTATCTCACATGTCATTTTATTCTGCGAAGATCGATATTGAACCAATTGTCAGGGTTTGATCAGGAATTTGAATTTCTCGGACCCTTCTGTGAGGATCATGAACTTGCCGCAAGAGTTCTCATGTGGGGAGAAATTTATTTTAGCAACCGAATCTCTGTTACTCATCTTCCCCGTAAAATTAATCTGCTCAGGTACTTGAAAAACGCACCAAAAAGAATCAGGGGGCTTCTCAAAGCAGAATTTTACTTTTATCGTAAACACCCCGACAGATATCATCTCTTCCGCAGGGCATCGACATTCTGGGGAACATATTTTTCGATTATGTTTCGAAACATAATAAACGATTTCAGGCGCAGGCGTATCTCTACTCTTATCAGGCACCCTTTTCAGACAGTAACCCTTGCTGCTTCTTGTATTATTGAACAGATTACCGCTATGCTTATGGCACCCGGTTTCTTTAAAACCTGGGTTTCCTGTGGATCGGGATTGATTTCCCGATATGCAGACATGGAGAAAACAGCACGGCTCTGGGATAAAAACAATCTTGTGCTTGACGATATGAGGCTGTCAGGCTCACCACTGAAATCTTTGCTGTTTAAATTCAACCGTAAACCCGTATATGATTGCAGCTCTGGAATAAAGAAACTCGCCTGTGGAGGCTCACCTGTAAAATCACGAATATTCTTAAGAGTTGATGATGTATTTTTTGACAACAGAGATCATGTTTCAGGATTATGCGGTGTAATGAAATCGAAAGGATTTCCTTATTTAGCTGCAGTAAAAGGCGATGATCTTATTGACAATAAAGGTGATTCAATTTTAAGTTCCTTATGCGAAAGCGGAGCTGTTGTCGGACTTCACGGATTTTCTCATCAGGGAAAATACGGACCGTTTCCCAGTGAGCTTCTGCAGATCAGAATCCCTGAATTTCTGACCAGACTTTCGGAAATCGAAAGGTCCGGTGGAACAGTTCCCAGGATTCTAGTACCTCCATTCAATGCAATCGGCCTTGAACAGATTGTTCAATTGTCAAAACACTTTTCTGTTATATGCGGTGGACCAGAAACGGCTCGTTTTACGGGCAGGGTAACAGGGCCTGTAGCCGTTGCAGGCACATGGTATTTCCCCTCATTTTATCCCTGGTATGGAAGCGCAGAATCGATTTTATCATCAGGAGTAATCGAGAAAACAGAAGGATGTTTTGTGTGCCTCACCGTTCACCTCTCTGTAGAGGCCCGGGACAATTTCCGGAGTTTAAAAAGACTTCTCGAATCACTTCCGCACGAGCCTTTGTCATGGGATTTCTTTTTAAGAGAGCCGCAGGAGAAGCTGTGAAAATCTGGTTTATAGCATCCATCAATAAAAACTCTGCAGGCGGAGTAAACCGTTCTATCAACACTTTATCGGAAGGTGTAAAAAGAGCCGGGCACAAGGTAAAAATTATCTACGCAGGTTCACCCAGGGAAGAGAACTACCTTTTTTTTGCACTGAGAACGGGGCTTCTTTTTCTATTAAATTTTTTCGATCGTCCCGACAGGATTATCGCCAGGTCAACTGACGGCGTTTTCTGTGCTTTGATCTCAAAACTTTTCAAATTAAAAACAAAGGTGGTTCTTTACAATCACGGATGGGAAGAGAAGGTGTTTCAGATTGAGCGGAGGCTCCCTCTCTCAGCGGTGACAAACAGAACCACATGGAAATCCCGGATCATCCGGTTTCCACTGCTGAGACTGTCTCTTTCACTTTGTTCCTCCTGCATCTGCGGTACACTTGAAGAGGCAAGATGGATATCCCGTAAACACCCCTTTGCCCGTAAAAAACTCAGAGTAGTTCCAAACGGTATAAACCTGCCCGAAGCTCCTTTCTGGGCTTCACAGGAGGAGATACCGCCCAGTTTTCTGATTGTAGGCAGTTTTACATGGAAGAAAAATATCGAATACGGAATCGGTCTCTTTGAACATATCCTCTCTTATCTTCCTGATGCGAGACTGTTTCTTGTCGGAACCGGTTCTATTCCTGATTCAAAGCAGAATCTGCTGTCATCACTTGGTGATTCGCTTTTTATTGTCGAAAAGGAATCACCTGACAAAATCAGCCGCTGGTATGAAACATGCCCCTATCTCATATCTACATCAAGATACGAGGGCGGACGATCTTTTGCGATTTTGGAGGCACAGAGTTACGGATTAGTCGTATTTGCAACTGATATCCCGTCAAGCCGTGAAACCATTTCTGAATCTCACAGCGGTGTTCTTATTGGCGGGGTTGATCTGAAACAGGACGCAAAGAAAGTATTTGATTTGTGTAATAGTCCTGAAGAGTTCAAAGCTCTGAGTGTGCGTGCTTTCAGGAATGCTTCGCGTCATAAGATTGACAGGCAGGTAAACAGGCTGCTTCGTGCATTGGTTCAATATCCGTAACCCACTTATCCTGACTGCTCTGCAAAGCCCTCAAACCAATCAGGCACTATAACTGCGGGCAGTTGGAATATAGTTTTGTCTTAATCGAAACTGTAAAATCCGACAAAATGCATTCTTTATAAATTACGGTTAACCATCAGGCACTATGGTTTATCATCACGCCTGTTCTACAAAAATTTGCTGATGAGTTCTTCGCGGGAATTTAGTGAGAGATATGCTGGAGGTATGTCAAATATAGTGAATGCACCTCTGCGATTTTCGTTGGCAAGTCGCTTTGCCGCACGCGCATGAGCTACCATAATATACGCGGTTGCCTCCGGATTGCTATCCCAGATGTTCCGATATTCAATCAGCGCCATATTACCCTCCCCGGTTGTCCCCGATCCGATGACAAGCCCGTCGTGATGAAAACCTGAATACTTTGCATCCAGTTCCTCCTGACTTACGAAATGTACAACCGTTTTGTAGGGTGCGAAATAGCCGCTCATGTTTTTAATTTCCCGTTCAATTGCATCAGTATCAGCCCCTTCTTTCACAACAACAAAGCATTCTCTCCAGTGCATGTCACCCGACTTGAGTTCAGGATTTTCTCCGGAGCGAACACTTTCAATTGCCTCGGGAATGGCATGAGTATACTGACGGGCATCCTGTACACCGGCTATACGTCTGATAGCATCCGAATGCCCCATGGATAGCCCACCTTTTGGACCGATACCATAAAACCCGTAAGTTTTGGAACCCGGGATTACAGCATTGCCCAGTACCCGTTGAAGAGAGAAGGTTCCCGGATCCCATCCAATGGAAACGCAAGCGACGGTCCCGGCTTCACGGGCAACTTTGTCCATTGCTTTGAAATAGGAAAGTGCCTGACTGTGGTTGTCGTAACTGTCGATAGTATTAATGTATTTCGCGTAGAATGGCCCCTGTATGGGAAGATCATCTTTTGATCCGCTGCAAAGAATAGCCACATCGGCTTTTTTAAGCTCGTCTAAATTGTCAGCATCAAAAACCGGTACTGTAT